>JAIQGB010000073.1 GCA_020072905.1 Terriglobia bacterium
GGCCACATCGACCGCTCCGCGCGTCTCGTGAACTTTTCCGGCTCGATCGTCCCGGCGTACTACGGCGTCAACGCGACGCTCGGAAGGATTCCGGTGCTGCGCGACATCTTTTCGGGCGAGCATGGCCTCGGAGTGCTCGGCATCGATTTTTCGGTCGCCGGCTCGTCTGCGGAGCCCGACGTGTCGGTTCATCCGCTGCGGTCGCTCACCCCTGACATCGTGCGGCGTTTCACGGACCTCTTCCGCAACGAGCCGCCACCCGCGAGGAAACGTGCGGCCAGTCGCAAGTGGTGGTAAGGTGGCTGACCCGCTTGGCCGTGCCGTGGCGTCGGGGTATGGAGAGCGCCATGGACTATCGCCGCTTGGGGAACAGTGGGCTCATGGTCTCGCGGCTCTGCCTCGGGACGATGATGTTCGGCCGCTGGGGCAACACCGATCACGACGATTGCGTGCGCATCGTGCATCGCGCGCTTGATGAAGGCATCAACTGCATCGACACGGCCAATCGCTATTGTTGGGGCGAGTCGGAAGAGATCGTTGGCAAGGCGCTGCGCGGGCGGCGTGATTCAGTCGTGCTGGCCACGAAGGTCTTCATGCCGGGCGTTGGGGGCGGGCTCGATCGCGGCACGTCGCGCCGGCATATCTTCCTGCAAGTCGAGGAAAGCCTGCGGCGCCTGGGGACCGAGTGGATCGATCTCTACCAGCTGCACCGCAACGACCGCGATACGCCGCTCGAAGAGACGCTGAGCGCGCTGTCCGACCTCGTGCGCCAGGGAAAGATTCGTTACCTCGGCGTCTCCACCGGGCATGCGTCCGACCCTGTCGACCTGCAGTTCAGCGGCTGGCGCATGGTCGAGTCGCTGTGGCTCAGCGAGCGGCGCGGGTTCGAGCGCTTTATCTGTACGCAGCCGCCGTACTCGATCTTCTCGCGCGACGTCGAGCGCGATGTCTTTCCGGTCTGCGAGCGTTTCGGGTTCGGCGCCATCGTGTGGAGTCCGCTCGAAGGCGGTTGGTTGGCCGGCCGCTATCGCCGCGGCCAGGCGCCACCGCCCGATTCGCGCGCCACGAACGAAACCGAGTTCGGTCAGTTCGTGCGCGACAACTTCGATATGAACAGTCCGCGGGGCCAGCAGCGGTTGGAGGTTGTGGAGCAGCTCGTGATGCTGGCGGCGCAGCTCAACGTGTCGCTGGCGGCGTACGCCACGGCGTGGACGCTGCGGCACCCGGCGGTGACTGCGGCGATCATCGGCCCGCGGCTCATGCGACATCTGGACGCCGGCTTCGAGGCCTTGCCGGTGAAGATTCCTGACGAGCACCTGGCGCGCATCGATGCGCTCGTGCAGCCGGGGACGCGTGCGTGACGCGGGTTCGGGAGGCTTGCCCCGCCCTTGGGGGCGCAGCAAGCAGCGCCCCTACCGACGGAGGAAATTCTCGACCTCGCGATTCAAATCGCCGAGGCGCTGGAGGTGGCCCACGCCAAGGGGATCGTGCATCGTGACATCAAGCCGGCGAACATCTTTGTGAGCGAGCGCGGGCAGGTGAAGGTGTTGGACTTCGGCGTGGCGAAGATGCGCTCGGGAGTGGGCGGCGAGACGGCGGGTGTAAGCGAAGCAGGTCTGACCAGCACGGGCGCGTTGCTCGGGACGGTGGGCTACATGGCGGCGGAGCAGGTGCGGGGGCAAGAGGGCGACGGGCGAGCGGACGTGTTCGCGCTGGGGGCGGGGCTGTACGAAATGGCGACGGGCTGGCCGGCGTTTGGGGGAGACACGCCCGGAAAGATACTGGAAGGGATTCTGAACCGCACGCCAACGCCAGCCGTGCGCTTGAACCCGCAGGTGCCGGAGAAGCTGGAAGCGATCATCGCCGAGGCGCTGGAGAAGGACCGTAAGCTCCGCTATCAGAGCGCCGCGGAACTGAAGGCCGACTTGCAGCGTCTGAAGCGCGACACGGAATCCGGGCGTGTAGGGGTGGGGCTTGTGACCGCCCAAGAAGGGCACCCACAAGGGGTGCCCCTACGGGTCCGCCGGTGGGGGACGGCGCTTCTCGTGGCTGTAATTGCTGCCGCCTTGGGGTTTTGGATTGTTCGGTCGAGAAAAGAAAGCTCTGAGGCGACTCTGATTCCCGTCCCCCTGACCAGCTATCCTGGTTATGAAGACAGTCCCACTTTTTCTCCCGACGGCACGCAGGTGGCGTTTCAATGGTGCACGGAAGGACCATCAGCGAACTGCGACATCTACATTAAGCAGATAGGCATGGAACCGCCTTCCCGCTTAACCACTGATCCTGCGGAGGACTTCAGTCCTGCTTGGTCTCCGGATGGCAAATTCATTGCTTTCCTGCGCAAGCTTTCCGCGGCCAGGACGGCGGTGATACTCATCCCGCAACGAGGAGGGCCCGAACGAATCCTCGCCGAGGCCGATATATTCTTTGAGAGCTACCACGGACAGTGCGGATCTTATTTGACATGGACACCGGACTCGAAATGGTTAGTTCTGCCCTGGCGGGGCGCGGACAAGCCGGACGAAGGCTTGTTCCTGCTCAATCTGGAGACAAGAGAGACACGAAGGCTTACCACATCCGTGGACGACGCTCCTGCTTTTTCTCCGGACGGTCGGACCCTGGCGTTCAACGGGCGCAGCAACCGTGATTTCATTTGTCTTCTCCGTCTCACAAAGGAATACAAGCCTGAAGGAGAACCTGAACAAGTCGCACCGGCCGCTGAAACTTACCTAAACTTCGGTGCAGCCTGGAGTCCGGATGGAAGGGATATCGTGTTCTCGTCTGCCAACTCGGAGTACGCCGGCCTCTGGCGGGTGGCGGCGATGCCTTCAGCGAGGCCCCGGAGGCTTGCCTTCGCATCGGAGGGCGCCTCCGCGCCCGCGGTTTCACGGCAGATGAATCGTCTTGCCTATGTCGCGAACAGGACTGACACCAACATCTGGCGGATTGATTTGCGCAGGCCGGGCCAGAACCCGGGCATCCCGGCCCGGTTGATTGTGTCCACCCGGGGGGAGGAAAGTCCGGCTTACTCGCCGGACGGCAAGAGAATTGCCTTCGTGTCCGACCGATCGGGGGCTCTCGAAATCTGGGCGTGTGCGAGCGACGGATCCAATCCTGTGCAACTGACGGCGTTTGGAGGCGACCCCGTCTCGGGACCCAAATGGTCGCCAGATGGCCAGAACATCGCCTTTGCTGCGGTCCAGGCGGGAAACCAGGACCTCTATGTCGTCAGCGCGAATGGAGGCCCTCCCCGGCGTATGACAACCCACCCCCGTATCGACGGGTGGCCTTATTGGTCTCGGGATGGCGAATCGCTTTACTTCAAGTCAAACCGCAGCGGTGTATCGGAGATCTGGAAGATGCCAGCCCAGGGCGGAGAGGCGGTCCAGATCACGCGGCATGGAGGAGACGCCCCGCAGGAGTCGCCTGACGGAAGATTCGTTTACTATGAGAAGGGATGGCCAGCGCGATGCAGCGTGTGGCGAGCACCGGTAGGAGGTGGCGAGGAAGTGAAGGTGCTTGAGCCGACCCATGCTGAGGCCGGCTGGACCGTGGGCAAACTGGGAATCTACTTCTTCACTCCTGCGGATGCACAGGGCCGCAGTGACCTCTGCCTCTACAAGTTTGCCACCGCAAAGATAAGCAAGATCCTGACAATCGAGCGGAATGTCTTTTACCGTATCGCCGTTTCGCCGGACGAGCGGACTATTCTCTACACGCAATACGATCAGACCGGCAGCGACTTGATGCTGGTGGAGAACTTCCGCTAGTAGAAAAGACCTAAGGGCCCGCCGTTGAGGGTCGAAAGGTCGCGTTCCGACCCACGCTTCCAGGACCTGGTGCGACGCATGAACCTTCCCAAATAGATTTCCATACCCCCAAAGTCGTAAACCCTGCCAAGGAAGCAGAACTCCCGCCCCCGCGACGCATGAATTTCCCGCCGTAAGAGCAGTGACGAGTGACGAGTGACGAGCCGAAGCGGCCACGTTCTCTGGCCCTAGCGCAGTATGAGTCTCCGGCCGCAGCGCCGCGGCGGAGCGCGACTTCCCTTCTCAGAAGGCCTTTTCGGAGTCGAGGAGCAGCGTGACCGGGCCGTCGTTGATGAGCTCGACGTCCATCATGGCGCGGAACTCGCCAGTCTCCACCTCAACGCCCAGCGCGCGCAGCGAGGCCACAAAAGATTCGTAGAGTGTTACCGCGGCGTCGGGAGAGGCCGCGCGGTCGTAGCTGGGCCGGCGGCCCTTGCGGCAATCGCCGTAGAGCGTGAACTGCGAAACGCACAACACGGCGCCACCCGCTTCGAGCATCGAGCGATTCATACGGCCCTCGGCGTCGTCGAAAACACGCAGGTTGACAATCTTCTCCGCGAGCCACTGGCCGGCTTCCGGAGTGTCCTCGCGCGCGATTCCCACCAGCACCACAAGGCCCTGGCCGATGCGGCCCACCGCGCGGCCCTCGATCCGAACCTCCGCTCGACTTACGCGCTGCACCACCGCTCGCATCGCTCCATGACTCCGCTTACTTTCCCACGTGCCGAAGAATCAGAACTCGATCGCCCTCAGTATGCGCGTCCAAAGATTTCTTTCCTCCAGCGCGAACTTCGCCGGCGTCTGAACGTAGGCCTGTTGCCGGGTCGAACCACTGTGCCGTGGCGGGCAGATTAATTCCCTCCGCCTTCAGCGTGACTCTCCCACCCTCGGGAATGTAGACCAACGCAAGGTTGCCGTCCTCGGATTTTGCCGCCGCGATGAAGTTTTGCGGCGAGACGACGCCCGGCTGCTCGGCAACGAGTTCCTGGTCGGGGAGGAGCGTCCACCAATCGAGCGACGAGAAGAGCGCCTTGAGGTGCTTCATGCTCGTCGAGCCCGGCAGCCTCATCGCCTCGAACCAAGGGGGCGCCACGCCCGTGCCGGCGTGATTCATGGGTTCTTCCGGACTGAGTTCCCAGCTCCAAATTCCGTGCGCGCCGTAACTGACCCCGGCGGGCGGAGAGGCGAGCAGGCTCCAGTAGGCGGCACGACGCACGGCGTGTGCGTCAAAGGGCTTTCGGCGGGTGTAGCCTCGATGGCCTTCGTAGTTCGGCTCGAGGTTGATGATGGGCAGAACGGGCGCGGCACGCCAGTCCTGGCTGGGCGGCCCGTCGGTGAGCCAGCGGAAATCCTCGTCACTGTCGCCGTGGCCGCTCTGGTAGCCGACAAAGCTGTACCATGGTTCGTGGCGGAATTCGTCGCCGACCCAGGTTCTGCCCGACGGATGCATGGTGGCCAAGCGCGTGGGATGCTCGCCGAATACCGCGCGGCCGATCTTCCGCCAGCGCTCGGCGCGCTCGCCACGATAGTCGCTGTCGCCGGCCAGAATCCAGATCACCTGGTGGGCCCCGTAACGCGCCACCAGGTAGCGCGCCAGCACGATGATCTGATCGTCGGGGAGTGAGGTGCCGGGATTCAGATCGAGCGTGCGCTTGTTCCAATGCGCCGCCCAGATCAGTACCGGCGCGGCCACCAAGCCGTGGGCGTTCAGCGCATCGACTCGCTTGTCCATCCAGCGGAAAAACGCCGGGTCGATGGAGATCGTCTCGCGACCCAGGTAGGCGAGCCGGAGGTCGGCATTCCCCGCCGCCGCCAGCCACTGCGTCATGACGAATTGGATCGCCGTGAAACCCTTGGCGGCGCGGTCGCCGAGGTAAGTCTCCCAACTCCGCGCGTCGGCCTTGAGCGCGCCGTTCCAAGCCGTGTCGGAGAGCCAGAAAAACGGTGCGCCATCGGAGTGCTCCAGATGACGGCGGTTCTCGGCGAGGCGAAGGGCACCGTGACGGTAGAGAGGATTCTGGCCGGTGTAGGCAACGCAGGTGAATTCACCGGTTTGATCATTCAGGCCGCGATCATCCGCCGGCGTGGACTGCGTGCGATACGTCCACTTCCCTTTCTGATCGGGAGAGAACCGCACCCGCCAGACTTGGCCGCCGTCCCAGAATGCCGCGGCGGTTCGGCGCTCAGCATTGGGGGCCGTGAACTCCACCTCGACCTGCACGTCCTGGAGGGGGTTCTCATATGGGCGCGCGCTCGCGAATTGCGCCTCGAAACGGGTCCAGAGCGGGACAGGAGAAGCCGCCCAGAGCGGGACATCAAGAAGTACGAGCGTGAGAACGGCGAGAAGCCTTACCCGCAATGGCATGATGACGCACCTCCCGGAATCAGGGTTTCCAACTGCCGTCTTCTACCAGTTGTCACCCACCGAGAGCAAGCCCTGTTCGTGATTGCGGCCGGAGTCGCTTCCCCGCTGCCGCCGTGCGCCCCGGCTGCGCGGGAAGCCCGTCCGCGATGATCTCTTTTGGACTCTGAGGCGAAAAGGGGCAATTACCCATCATAAAAACCCCCCAAACGGAGAATATCTGTCGCCATTTCAATCCATTAGAAGATTTCGTCTCACCATTGCCCACCATCTCATTTCTGGGTGCTAGGCTAGTCATATGGGTCGAGACGGGTGGGGCCTCACAGGGGGAGTTGTGCCGGGAATCGAAACGCCTGGCGAGAGTCGCAAGGAAGATGCGGGCGGGTCGGGGCGGGCCGCGGCGGCGCAACCCGCCGCGCGCGCGGAGGTTCCACGCGAGCTCGAGCAGAAGCTCCTGCAGCACGTACACGACCGCTGTCACGCGGTGATGGTGGAGGTCTGCCGGTATTCCTCTGTGCCCCCGGCCTTTCTCGCGGCCTTGGTGGCCAACGAATCGGGCGGCAATGGGAAAGCCCTGCGCTTCGAGCCGGCGGTCTACCGCCACCTGAAGTCTCTCGCCGCGGGTGAGCGCCCGAAGTACGCCGGTCACGACCGCGACTCGCTGCAGCGCGAGATCGAAGAAATGCTCCATCCGAAAAGCGCCGCATTCCACGCGCACTTCCTGAGCGCGACCTGGGGAGAGGCGCCGCCCAAGGCGCTCGCCGCGTGCCGCGACGAGGCCCTGCGCGAGCTCGCCAGCTCCTGGGGCTACACGCAGATCATGGGCTATCACCTCCTCGGGCGTCCCGGGACGGTGCTGGACCTCCTCGAGCCCCGCTTCCACTTCGGGCTGGCGCTCGAACTCCTCGCCGACTTTGCCGAGCGCTACCAACTCGACGTCACGCGGGAGTTCGCGGAGATGTTCCGCTGCTGGAACACGGGGCAGCCCTACGGCGCGACGACGGACCCGCGCTATGTCGAGAAGGGACTGCGGCGGATGGAGATCTATCGCTTCATTGAGTGATTGAGCGATCTGGCGATTGAGTGATTGAGCGATTGAGTGATCGGGTGATTGATAGATTGTGTCATTGAAAGATCCAGGCGGCGGATGAGGACGTCATGAGGCAATTCCTACGCCAGCTTTTCTCGGAATGTGACACGGCGAGTTTCAGCCGGGTGGGGACGTTCCTCGCGCTCGGGTGCGCCTGCCTGTGGGTGTCGCGGATCGTCTGGAAGACGGCCGCGCTGCCGGCGCTCGACGGGCTGACGATTTTCATCGCCAGCTTGTACGGGCTGGGGAAAGCGGGCGAGACGGTGCAACGCGTCCTGGGAAAAAAGGAGTGAGCCTCAGCCGCGCGGCGAGACGCGAGGATTTGAGATTTGAAATTCGAAATGTCAAAGGGGCGAGGAGGCACCGGAGGGCGGAGACGCGGAGGAAACTGAGATTCAAGATTCAAGATTCCAGAAATGAGAGGAAGCCGTGCAGGCACGGAGCGGCAGCAGGATTTGAGATCTGAGATTTGGGATCTGAAATCTGAGATTTGAGATCTGAAATCTGAGATTTGACATCTGGGATTTGAGATCTGAGATTTGAGATTTGAGATTGCCGAGATGATCAGAGCGCAAGCCCAAATCGCACGAGTCGTCGCCGCCCTAGAGGTTGCGGGGCGGTGGGCGCGGGCGCACGGCACCCTTGTGGCGCTGATCCTGATTGTTGCCTTCGCGGGCCTGTGGCTGCTCGAGCACGATGCGCGCCTGCGCCGCGAGTTCGAGTTGCATCGCCTCCGCACGGAGACTCAAGCGGAAGTTGCGGACCTGCGCGCGCGCGCCGCGGCGGCCCTGGGCGAGCTCAAGGAGAATGCGCGCCTCATTGAAGACCTCGAGTCGCGCCGACGCACGCTCGCCCGCGAGGCGGAAGGGCTTCGCCAGCGGCTGACTTCCCTCCGCGAGGAGGAAGGCGTCGGGGTCCAGCAGGCGGCCACCCTCCCCCCAGCGGAGCTGGCGAAGCGCGTCGCCGCGCGGCTGGGCCGGGACGGGCAGGTGCCAGGCGTCGGGTTTCAGGTTTCAGGCAATAGAGAAACTGGAAATTGGACATTGGAAACTAGTAAGCCGCCGGCTTCCGGCAGTTCGTTGCCAATCGGCTCAACCAGCTCGGACAACGGACCACGGACAGCGGGCAGCCCTAGCGCCCAGTCCCCAGCACCCAACACCCGCCCCAACGACCAGTTTCCAATTTCTAGTTTCCAGTTTCCTCTTACCGAGGGCGGCTTGCGCCAGGTTGAGACTTCGTTCCTCCAGCTCGACGCCTGCCGCGAGCAGGCGGAAGCCCGGGACCGCCTGGTGGCGAATTGCGAAGAGCGCGTCGCGGCCGCCGGCGCCCAGGTCGACAAGCTCAACGATTCGCTCAGCCGGCTCCAGGAAGCGGTCCGCCTGAAGGACGAAATCGCGGCGCGGACAGACGCCGCGCACCGCGCCGAGCTCAAGGCGGCGCGCGGAACCTGGCGCGGGCGCTTCGTTCGCGCCCTCCAGTACGTGGGCGTGGGCGTAGTGATTGGAATGGTGGCGGCGAGATGAAACGAATTCCCGATTGTCGATTGACGATTGAAGATTGCCGATTGAAAGCCAACGTTGCGCGGCAGCGGTCTGCAATCGACATTCGGCAATCGGCAATCTTCAATTCCCCGCGGAGCGCCCATGCCTGACAACCTCGACAAGCTCGCGCTCTGGTGGGGCCCAGGAATCCTGGTGCTGATGGTGTTCGGCTACGGCCTGCTGCGTCTGGGGCACCACTGGATCGAGAAATCGATGGATGTGAAGCGGCAGCAAACCGAGAGCGCGCTGAGCGTGGTCCGCGAGTACATCGAGCAATTTCTGAGCGCGCAGCAATCGCAGGCGGAAGCGCTCTCGCGCCTGGCGACCTCCGTCGAGCAACGCGACACGCACGAAAGCTTCGAGCACCAGGAGATTCTCATCGCGCTCAAGTCCATTCATCGAGACATCGGCGAGCTGCCGTGCCGGAAGCAAGAGGGAGTAGGAAGTAGGGAGTAGGGTTTTGGAAACTGGAAATTGGAAAATGGAAACTAGCGTCCTCAGTACGGAGCATTGAATCCCGAGTTTCGATTTTCGGGTTTCCACTTTCGATTTTCGAGTTTCGATTTTCCAGTTTCGATTTTCGCTTTTTCCTCCGTGGAGGAGTGATCACGAATGGCCATACGTCAAAAAGAACTCATACGCGGAAAGATTCTCTATTACCTGGCGCTGGTTTATCCCCAGGCCGTCACGTTGCCGTTGTTGCAAAGTGAGCTGGACCTGTTCGGCTATCCCGTGCCCATGGAGGAGTTGAGATTCCACCTCGCCTATCTGGACGAGAAGGGATTGGTGACGGTCGAAGAGCCGGGCACCTTCCAGCCGCGCCGCAAGGTGGCGCTGGTCAAGATCACGGCCCGGGGCATCGACTATCAGGACGGGCGGCTTCCCGCCGACGAAGGCGTTTACGTGGAGCCGCGGCAATGAAGAAGGATTCAGGATTCAGGATTCAGGATTCAGGTGTAGCGCCGGGCTTCAGCCCGGCACCCTCGGCTGGCGCGGATAAGGGCGAGGCTGACATCGCCGCGGCCAAGCCCGCGAACATCGCGCCGGACACGAAGGGTGCGCCACCCGCGAAGGGCGATGTAGGGGCAGGGCTTGCCCTGCCCAGGAAGGACGATGCAAGCATCGCCCCTACAGGCCGCGCGGATGGGCGGGAAGGCGCCGGGCAGCTTCCGCTCATTCCCGACGAGTGGCGAAACGTCGTCGAGGAATTGTTGACGACCGGCTCGACCGCGGAGGACGTCGTCGAGGCTGTGATCGGCCAGGGCGGGCCGGAAGTTTCCGTGGGAGCGGTGCTGGGCCACTTTCGCGCCCACCCCGGCCTCCAGATCCAGCGCGTGAAACAGACCTTGGCGGGAGCGGCGGAATTGCGCGACGCGCTGGGCAATCCCCAGGCCGACCATGCCCTCGTCGAGCTCGCCAACGCGGCCTTGTTGGTCGGCTACCAGGGGCTGACGAGGAAGAGCGGCAGCATCACGATTAAAGACGCGGAAGTCATCCGCCTGGCGCGGGAGAACCTCAAACTCCGCCGGCGTGTTCTGAGATTGAAAGAAGTCAGCGTGAAGCGCGCGAACGATCTGCACTGGAAAAAACTCCGCTACGAGGACGTGAAATACGACACCGCGCTCGAAAAGCTGAATCAACTCCGCCATGCGCTGCACTCGCTCATGGCCGAAGGCAAACTCGAATCGGGAACCTTGGAAAAGATCCGGGAAATCTATGGAATCATCAGACAACCCTTTATCCCGCCGGAAGGCGAGAGCCCGCAGCCGCAAGAGCAGTAGGCAGTCGGCAGAAGGCAGTCGGCAGCCCGCTGACGCTCAGGGACTCGCGACTCGCGACTCGGGACTCAGGAGTGGCGCAGAAATGACGCTGTCTGCGGGCATCCGCCAGTCGTCAGTGGTCAGTCGTCATTCGTCAAAGACAACGGACCACGGGCGACGGACGAGGGACGAGGCCAATCCAAAATCCAAAATCGAAAATCCAAAATCCTCGCCGCAGGCGATCAACCTGCTTCCCTACCAGCGCCGCTGGGTCGAGGACGATTCGCCGCTCAAGATCGTGGTCAAGGCGCGGCAGATCGGCTATTCCTTCGCCGCCACGCTGCGCGCCGTCTTCAAGTGCCTGGAGCGCCGCACCACCTGGGTCTTCCTCTCCAAGGGCGAACGCCAGTCGCGCCTGCTCATGGAAAAAGTTCAGGACCATATCCGCTCCTGCGGCATCGTGGCGCGCACCGAGGAATCCACGTTCTTCGAAGGCACCTCGCTCAAGCAGCTCGAAGTGCGCTTCCCGAACGGCTCAGTCATCTACGGCCTGCCCGCCAACCCCGACACCGCGCGCGGCTACTCCGGCCACGTCACGCTCGATGAGTTCGCTTTCCACGCCGACGCCGAAAAGATCTACGCCGCGCTCTTCCCCACCATCACGCGCGGCTACGGGCTGGAAGTCATCTCCACGCCCAATGGGACGCAGGGGAAGTTCTATGAGCTGGCGAAGGCGGCGGGATTGACGGAGCAGGTGTCAGGTGTCAGGTATCAGGTGTCAGGTCTGAACCCCGACACCCGACACCCGGCACCCGGCACCTGGTCAGCACACTCGTGCGATATCTACGAGGCCCTTCGCGAAGGGCTCCGAGTTGATATTCAGCTTCTCCGCGCCGGCTGCGAAGACGAGTCCGCCTGGCAGCAAGAGTTCTGCTGCCAGTTCGTTTCCACCGCCGAAAATTTCCTCCCCCCTGAACTGCTCGCCTCCTGCCTCAGCGCCGAGGCCACGACGGATTCCCCGCTTTCCCGTCAGGCCCCGCTCCTAACGGGGCTCGGGCCGGCCTCGGCGCCCCGCGTTTCGGAAGGCAGTCGGCAGTCGGCAGTCAGCAGACAAATGCTGCATCCGGCCCTCTCTCTCCGGGAGAAGGTGCACCGCAAAGCGGGGCGGGTGAGGGCGCGCTCTTCTCGACTCCCGACTCCCGACTCCCGACTCCCGAGTTCTTCCTCGGCATCGACATCGGGCGGCGGCACGACCGGACGGTGTTTTGGGTGGACGAAACGCGGGTGCTAGGTACTGGGGACTGGGGGCTGGGTTCCCGCCCGCCCAGTACCCAGCACCTAGAACCCAGCACCCAAGAACGAGTCTCCATAACTCGTCTCGTGCGCACCATGCAGAACACGCCCTTCGCAGAGCAACTCGCTTACGCGGGTGAACTGCTGAGACTCGAAGACACGAACCGCCAGCCGCTCATTCGCCGCGCCTGCATCGATGCCACCGGGATGGGCGCGCCGCTTGCGGAATCCCTCGCGCGCGAATTCGGCCCGCGCGTCGAGCCGGTCGTCTTCACCGCGGCGCTCAAGGAAGACTTGGCTTTCCGCACCAAGCGGCGCATGGAAGCGCGACTGTCCCTGCTGCCCGACACGCGCGAAATCCGCCGCGCCTTCAGCGCTGTGAAGAAGTTTGTGACGCCCAGCGGCAACCTCCGCTTCGACGCGGTGCGCACCGAAGCCGGCCACGCCGACGAGTTCTGGGCCAAGGCGCTCGCCGACCTCGCCGCCGATGCCCAAGCGCATCGCGCCGCGTCCGTCGCCGCCGACGGATTTCTTGCCGACGGCGTGCCCATCGTCAATCCGCTGGCGTTTGCGGTCGGCGAAGCGAATTGGCCGGAACTGGTCATGTAGGGGCGGGGCTTGCCCCGCCCTCCAGGGCGCTGCAAGCAGCGCCCCTACGGAGACGAACCATGAAATTCGGACCACTGAACATTTCCTGGACGCAACCTGCGAACGCCATCCTGGCCTCCACCGGCAAGGGAGTGGGCGAAGCCAATCCGAAATCCAAAATCGAAAATCCAAGATCGCCCGCCGGCCTCTCCGGCACGCCGATCTTCGGCGGCTTCCTGCGCGACTTCGGGGAGTACAACTCGCAGCTCGAGGGGCTGACGGCCATCCGCACCTACGAAAAAATGCGCCGCTCGGACGCCCAGGTGGCGGCCACCCTGCTCGCCTGCGAGCTGCCCGTCCGCGCCGCGAGCTGGGACGTGTTGCCCGCCAGCGACGATCCCGAAGACCGCGCCATCGCCGGCTTCGTCCGCGAAAACCTTTTCGGGGGGCTCGAATACGTCTCGCCCTCCGGGATCAAAACGACGCAATGCTGGGACGACGTGCTGCGCAACGCGCTCCTCATGCTCGCCTTCGGCGCCGCCGCGCACGAGGAGATCTACGCGATTGACGGCGCCATGGTGCGCCTGGCGCGCCTCGCCCCGCGCCTGCCCATCACTTTCTACCGTTGGATCACCGACGCGGACGGCGAGACGCTCCTGGCGCTCAACCAGTACGGCTACCGCAACGCCGGTTTCGAAAGCGTCCTGATCCCCGCCCAGCGGCTCGCCGTCTTCACTTTCAACCAGGAGGGCTCGAACTTTTTCGGCCGCTCGATGCTGCGCCCCGCCTACATGCACTGGTACATCAAGCATCAGCTCTACAAGATCGACGCCATCGCCGGCGAGCGCAACGGCTTGGGCGTCCCCACCATCGAGCAGGGCCCCGACAGCTCCCGCGAAGACCGCGAGGCCGCCGCCCAGTGGGTCCAGCAGCTCGCCGCGCACGAAAAAACCGGCGTCTCGCTCCCCCACGGC
>JAIQGB010000471.1 GCA_020072905.1 Terriglobia bacterium
GTAATAAGTGTTCTTGTCTTCGCCCTTGATGGCAAAGACCGGAATGTTGAAATCCTTCACCAGCGACGCCGCCACATCGTCCTGCGTGCTAAGCGGGTTCGAGGCGCAGACGACCACGTTCGCTCCGCCATCGCGCAGTGTGATGGCCAGGTTCGCCGTTTCCGTGGTCACGTGGAGGCACGCCGAGAGCCGAACGCCTTCCAGCGGCCGCTCCTTGATGAAGCGCTTGCGGATGAGCTTGAGGACGGGCATCCACTGGCTGGCCCACTCGATGCGCAGCTTGCCCTTCGCCGCGAGATTCAGGTCTTTGACGTCACAAGCGATTTTCTGCGCGGTCGCCATCTACAGCCCTGCCTCCTGCCGCAATGCCGCGGCCTTATCGGTTTTCTCCCAGGTGAATTCCGGCTCCGGCCGGCCGAAGTGGCCGTAAGCCGCGGACTTCTTATAGATCGGCCGCAGCAAATCCAGCGACTCAATGATGCCCTTGGGCGTCAGCCGGAAGTGTTTGTGGATCAAGCTCACCAGCGTGCAGTCATCGACCTTGCCGGTGCCGAACGTGTTCACCATCACCGAAACCGGCTCCGCCACGCCGATCGCGTAGGCCACCTGGACTTCCGCCCGGCGGGCGAGCCCGGCGGCCACAACGTTCTTGGCAATGTAGCGCGCCATGTAGGTTGCCGAGCGGTCCACCTTCGTCGGGTCTTTTCCGGAAAAGCAGCCGCCACCGTGATGCGCCGTGCCGCCGTAAGTGTCCACGATGATCTTGCGTCCTGTCAGTCCCGAATCACCCACCGGCCCGCCGGTTACGAAGCGACCAGTGGGGTTGATGTGATACTTGGTGTCTGCGTCGAGCAGATGGGCCGCGATCACGGGTTTGATGACGCACTGCATCACCCCGTCCTCAATCGTACCCGGCGAGACTTCCTTGGAGACATCAGGCGTATGCTGGGTGGAAACCACTACGGTATCTACACGCACCGGCTTCAAGCCGTCGTATTCAACTGTGACTTGAGATTTTCCATCAGGACGTACCCAGGGGAGAATACCCTTGCGGCGGACCTCGGCGAGGCGCAGGCAGAGTTTGTGCGCCAGCATGATGGGGAGCGGCATCAATTCCGGCGTCTCGTCGCAGGCGAAGCCGAACATCAAACCCTGGTCGCCCGCCCCGCCCGTGTCCACGCCTTGGGCGATATCGGAACTTTGCCGGGTCAGGTTGACGGTCACCTGGCAGGTGTCCGCGCTGAACCCGGCCGCCGGGTCCGTGTAGCCGATGCCGCGCACAGTCTCCCGCACCAGCTTTTCAATATCCGGCTTGGCGGAGGTGGTGATTTCCCCCAGCACGTAGACGGTCTGATCCTTGGCCATCGTTTCGCAGGCGACGCGCCCGCACGGGTCGACGGCGAGTACGGCGTCGAGCACGGCGTCGGAAATCTGGTCGCAGATTTTGTCGGGGTGACCTTCAGTTACGGATTCGGAGGTGAACAGATAACGTTGATTCGGCCCAGACACGCGGCCTCCTTCAATCTTGAAATCCAGGGGTTCTACGGGTTGTCAGAAGAAACCCTTCAATGCAGCGCAAACTTGGAACGCTAGCACACCCCTTCAAAAACTGTCAACGATTTCCCATTACGCCTGCATCCTTAACAGCGAATGGGCTTAGGTGGCGGTTCGTTGCGTCTGGGAACGAGGTGAACGGCGGGGTGGCGCAGAGCGTAACTCTCGGTTTGGACGACTTCAACTAGCTCTATACTACGCCCCATGGCGGCGCCAAGGCGCTATTTTCATCCGGGACAACTGCTATTCATCACTTCGGGCACCTATCGCCGGACCAGGCTTTTTGAGAGCGACCGTTTTCGCGGGCCGGCGGAGACTGTCGCTCCAAACGGTCGGCGATCTCGCGGAGCGACTGGTTGCCAGGACGTCGAAGCTCATGGATTCGAAGATTGGGACAAAGACAAGTCCCTTCGGGAGATCGCAGACCCCACAAACTCGGGGTCTGCGCCAGCCCGCGAAGGCACTAAGACAGAAATCCATTTTTCTGTTAAAATGGCAACATGAAGCGGAAAACCACGGTGTATCTGGAAGATGGCCTCCTGCGCGCCCTGAAGGTTGCAGCAGCCCGCTCCGGCCAGCATGAGTATCAAGTGGTCGAGCAAGCGTTGCGAGCTCACCTCGGTATGGGATTGTTAGAGAGCGTCGGCTCCCGGTCTTCCCTCGGCGAAAAGCAGGCCCTGGGCTTGGCCTACGACGAATTACACCGGAGGCGAAAGCCCTAAGTGTGCCGCGTGGTCCTCGATCCTGGCGTGCTCATCGCCGCCTTGATCTCCAGCCAGGGCGCGCCGCGAGCGCTTCTGCGGGCGTGGATCGACGGTGCCTTCGAACTCCTGGTCTCGCCCGACCTCCGGGCCGAACTGCGCCGAGTGCTCGAGCGCCCGAACTTCCGGCGCTATGCCAGTGAACGAGACGTGCGAGCCTACGTTGCCCTCCTTGAGCGTTTCGCGACACTGTGCGCGGACGCAGATTCCCCGCCCAGGCTCAGTCCTGATCCCGGCGACGACTACCTTCTTGCCCTGGCGCACTCTCAGTCCGCTGACTTTCTAATACGAACGCATTAAGTTATGTTACAGAGCCGACGAATCTTGTTGGGGGACCACGAGCGCGTGGTCTTCTGGACGGTGGTCCAGACGTCCTCCAAAGTTTCAAACCAGCGATTGGTCGTGGCCTCAAAGCGAA
>JAIQGB010000472.1 GCA_020072905.1 Terriglobia bacterium
CGAACTCGCTCCGTGCTTTGTCGAGCTCGTCGAGGCGCAGGTACACGACGCCGAGGAGATACGGGACGTGCGGATACGACGGATCCGTGGTAGGGATGCCGCTCACGCACCGAACCCTGGCGTTCAGTCTGCGCGGTCTTTGTCTGGTCCGCTCCACCCTGACCCTTTGGGCCGTAACCTTCGGCCCGCGCTTCAGCAACCAGCTGGCCCAAGGGGATGGGTTTTTCGTCGCCGGAGGTTTCCCAGTAAAGCCCATCGTGCTGTCCAGGGGAACTGATGAATCTCTCGGCATATTCGGCGATGCCATCCTGATCGCCATCGTCACCGGTGTAATACTCCCATTGGGCCACAACGTAAGCCCGGCAGGTGTTGATCGCAGAGAGCTCGTTCTCCCCGATCCGACGGTTAAGAATCTCCTCGAGCCCGGCCTTCGTATCGAACACCCAATCCTCGCCGCGCTTCACGATGGGAATGGGTGTCGGCCAGTTATCCGTTCCGGCCAGGATCGTGAACTTGGCGTCGCTGTCTTTCCGGAGCTGAGCACTTTCGTGGAGGCCGGCGGCGAAGTTGTTCAGGTCCTTGTTGTCCTCAACCGGGTCGCCGGAGAGCAATTGATCGAAATCGGGTCCGAAGATTTTCGCGAGGGCGCTCCGATCTCTCCCCTCCACGGCCCGAACGAGTGCTGACATGGCTTCTTGGGGAGACGGAAATGCGTCTTGAACCCCCGCCTGCATCTGGCCCTCCGCCCGGACGCGCGTCGGGACGCTAAGCAGTTGAACGGCTGCCAAGGCGTCAGCCAGGAAGATCACCACACTCCGAACACCGGGCGCACGTTGGATCATCCGGCGCGATTTCATCAGTGAATTAGCTCTCATCGTACTCAGCCCTCCTGCGTGGAACTTCTGGCAGCGTTTACTTGCGCAGATCGAATCAAGCCGGTTGGACCTCATTTGCGTTTCTCGTTGCCACGAATTTCACGGCTGGGAGCGGGCCGAGCGGGAGCACTGGGTTTGCTGGCTCGGCTCTCCTGCCCACGCTGGGATGCTTGCTTGGCGGGGAACCCACCCTCGCCTCTCCCAAATGCGTGAGGCGGCGACTGCGACTGCGGTTGCGCCGCTGGGGAGGCAGGCTGATTCGCCTGCGGACGGGCAGGCCGGGAAGGTTGATTCCTTTGATTCACCTGAGCGGCGGGCCTTGCGGCTTGCGTGGCCGCGCGGTTTGCGCCTTGCGCCACGGGACGGTTAGGTTGCGGGTTTTCGACTGGCTGAGCCGGACGCTGCTGGTTTTCGTGCCCGCGGTACTGATCGAGCCTAGGATCGCGCGTATTGATGTTGCGATCGATATTCTGGTTGGCGGGGCGATAATTCGGGTTAGGGGGCGGAGCATTTCGGGCGTGATTGTTGAAATTCACGTCGCGATGCACGGAATTATAACGATTGATATTCGTATAGCTCACCGTCCGGTTCACCACGTTCCGATTGACGACGACGTTAGTATATCGGTTGTTGACGTAAATGTTGTTGACCTGCACGTAGGGGCGCGAACGCTCGACCCAGCCACCTCCCCTCCAACCCGTATAGATAACGCGATGCCCGCCCCAGTCACAATCGTGGTTGAGCCACGCGCCGATCAGGAAGCCCACCCCGAAGCTGATGGCGAGGCCCCAGGACGGCCGGCGAACGTAGACAATCGCCGGGTCGTACACGGGAACATAAATGAGCCGGGGATTCGCCGGCCACACACAAATGACGCCGCCTTGGTCTATCACTTCCTGCTGGGGCGTGGTGACCAGATTGCCTTGCGCCTGCGCCATGTTGCGCAGGCGCTGGACGGAAGTCATCACGTCCGTGGACTGGTACACGTAGGCTTGGCCGAGCGCCGTGGTCCAATCCAATCGGTCGGCCATCATATAAATGACGGTAGGGTAGTACGCGACCGCCTTCACGCTCACGTCCCAGGGTTGGTCGTCGATACCATTGGAGCCGTACCCGCGCACGTAGCGCGCCGCTTCGTCGATCTGGTCTGGAAATGTCGCCGCCAGAAGAACCTGCGCCAGCAGCGGGTCGGGATAGAGCGCGATAGGCGAGAGCAGGTTGTCGAGCTGCTCTGGAGAGTACGGAACATAACCCTGGTCTTCTTGAGGCAGGGGTCGTGGAGCCGGAGCGGCGCTCGGCGCTGTGGCAGCGGCGAAACCAGGAACGTTGAGCAGGCAAAGCGCAAGTGTTAAGGCCAAAGCTTTTCGCATAAGGACATCTCCCCTTGGCATCACTGGACCCGTGCGTCCACCGGTTCCCGTCGCCCACGGCACAGATCGCAAGTGAAGGCTCGCCAGCTCAGACGTATCAGCGGGAATCTCCGTTTTGACCTCCCGGCCAACTGATTAACTTACGCCGGGCCGCCTCAGTATGCAATGCTCCAGCCAGGGTTTTGAGCGCAGAGCCTCTCCGACCACTCCGGCACGGTCACCCGGTAGGGCGTTACGCGTTCGGGCGATGCGGGCGGGCTGCCCCACCGACTCTCCAATACGCCGTTTATCTGAGATTGAGCGCACATGTCCGGTTTGCCGACGCGCGGCCAAGTGTCCGCCGAAAGCAGAAGAGGAGCCGCAAGGCACTGGGATAGCTTCCGAATTGGCGATCAGGAAGTCATGCAATTCCTTCCAGAGTTTGGGAGTATTGTCTTCACACTTGGATTATGGCAAGCCCCCCCTTT
>JAIQGB010000074.1 GCA_020072905.1 Terriglobia bacterium
GGTGGACACGGTCAGCCTGGGCACGACCGTCACCTGGACCAATCAGGATGACGTGCCTCACAACGTAGTCAGCACGGAAGGAAAGACTCTAAAGTCACCTGTAATGGACACCGACCAGAAGTTCTCGTTTACCTTTACTAAGGCCGGCACGTATCCCTACTTCTGTGCGATCCATCCGAAAATGACCGGTAAGGTGGTCGTGCAGTAATCGGCGATTCCAGATGCTGATGTGAGCGCTTGGGCTCCGGAAAGAACTTCGACTAGCCCTCCCAAAAATCCCTCTCCTTCCTCAGAAGGAGAGGGATCCCTCCTGGAGGAGCGGGGAACGAGAAGGGCTTTACGCGTCGCCGGCGCGGCCTCGATCGAGATGCTTCAGGATCTCAATATGCTGGTGATTTCCGGGAGACGCGAGCGTAGTGAAGCCGGACAGCGGGCCTTGCAAGAAGTTGCCGGATGGATCTCGACTAGGATCGTCCCGACGACGTTACCGCTGAGAGTGATTGAGGCGGTGAAGAAGTACGAGGAGACAGTTTCATGAGCAGAGGCTTCCTAAGGACTGCCGCTCCGTTCAGAACGGATCTGGTCTTCACTATCGAGTTGGTGATGGGTGCGGTACTTCTGGTGGGTATGGTGTTGGCCCGCCGGGGATATTACCGCGCCCACGCGTGGTGCCAGTCTGCGGTCGTGCTGCTCAACTTGGTGTTGATCGCGTTCATCATGGCGCCCTCTTTCAGCCACCAAGTCGCGTCGGAGGTTCCCGCCAGTCTCGGCGATTCCCATTACGCGATCGCCGTCGCGCACGGCGCGTTGGGAACTCTTGCCGAGTTGCTCGGGTCGTACATCCTCTTGGTTGCAGGGACGAACATCCTGCCGAAACAAATTCGGTTTACCCGGTATAAGCCTTGGATGCGAACGGCACTTGCGCTGTGGTGGTTGGTTCTGCTTTTGGGAGTGGGAACGTACGTTCGATGGTATGTCGTCCCGTTGTGGGACAGATAAATCCGCCTGCCGGCAGGAAGAAAATGGCCGGTACTCGATGCTGTTCGGAGGTTGTATGGAAGGGTTGCTTCAGCCACCTCACTTGATTTGATTTTTTTCTTTGGAATCGTTCTGCTAATTTTCGGCCCCAAGAAATTACCCGACCTGGGCAACGGCTTGGGAAAGGGAATCCGAGAGTTTAAGGATGCTGTGCGGGGTGCAGTGGATGGCAAGCCAGACGTCGAAAAGTAGCGCGGCAGAAGCGGCAGGCGGCGCCGCTTTACCAAAGTATCCAGCAGCAGACGCGACCCGCCAGCCGAGGGCATGATTGTGGACTGGTGGGTGCCGACTCGGAAATGACACTACTACTTTGCGGTTCCTCCTCTGACGTTGGTGGGTAGTTGGCTGTGAAGTCGGCATTTCGGAAACTGCCCGCGTTGAATCGGAATACTGGATAACTGTCGTGAACAGCCCCCCCCATCAGTAATTCAGATCGGTCCTGTTCGCTGCCACTAATGGGGTCGATAAAGATGCTCGAATTCAAGGCCCAAACATCCAGCCATAAGCCCAATAACGCTTAGCGGCGCTCCTCCAGTAACAGTAGCCTAAAGGCCCTGGCTGGCGGGCCTCATTTCCCCTAATATCGGGCCGCCACCGCTTCCCGAACACCGTATCCAAAGCCATTTCGCCGGGCGTTCCTCTGGGAATGGAACCTCTAGCAAGCAGAGCAGATCCTCCCGTCACCGAGGGCGCTGAACGATACCAACGAACTTCTGGTTGTCGACTGTGAAGAGTGCTGTTGGTTGAGGACACGGATCCGCGGTAGTCGGCTGTGCTTGCCAGGCTTGTCGATCTTCCGAGGCATCGGAGGCAGGATTACAACTGACGCCAGAGCGGTCAACCTTACTTAACTGCTGTTTTGTTTCCAAGCCTGTTAAGTCAGATTGCCGAAGTGCGCTCTCGTGGTTTCCGAACATCATTTGGCCTTGACTACGGGCGCGCACGCGAAGAGCACCAACCCTGGTGCGACCCCGCGTGCACAACCCGAATTCTCATCGACAGGGGAATGAAGTGCCTAATTGTCCCCGTGGTAGAAGAAGTAGTCGGCAGTGTACGGCACGAGCTGCGTCTGACCCGCAGTGCAGGCGGTAGTGGGGGCAGATCCTCCGTTGGTGTTCAGGCGTTGGATAAAGCTGACTTTGGCCAATAGTTGACCGCCCGTTGGCCCCTTTTGGTTCCCGATTGACTGCAATAAGAGGCAGGGAATCGAGCCAGCATTAGGGCAACTCTCGTCCGAGCCGGCATCGATCCTTGCTTTTCCGTCGTTGAAGACTACTGCCCACACCCTGCTGCTGTCGAGGGAACTCTGCCACGTCACGTTGCCCCCGAGGGGTAGCGGGTCAGGGGCGAACTTGTTGGGGTTTGCATCGGGGCTGAGAAAGTGGGTAATGATCTGGAAGGGCAGCCCGAAGACGTTCGTAAAGAGGGTGGCTTCGGGGCGGGCGGGATTGATGGTCCAGGAAGTGCCACCTCCACTCGGCAGGCAAACATAGCCTTGAGTACCGAAGGCGTGGCCGACCAAAAATGCAGAGGCTCCCTCCGGTGGCGTAATGTCGGTGGGAGTGGTTGGGTTCGATAACAGCGTCTCGTTCTTCTTGCCTTGAGCGGAGGCAATGCCAGAGACAGCCAGTGCCGCGACCGCTACCAGCAATCCACGGACAACGTACTGAGCCGCTCTGCCAAACCAAAACTTTCCATGGCGATTGTCATTCATTGCTTTCTCCTTATTCTTCGATTTAACTACAACGTCTCGCGACCATAGGAAGCATGTTCGATGCCAGACAATAAGTCTTACTAATCTTTTCCATATGGATTGCAAGCGCCGTGCCGCGGGTTACTCCTGGCCTCAGCTTCTGCCTCTGGTAGTAATTGAATCAATAACTTATGAGTGATCTTGTCCCTGCGCGGGGAGGCACTTAAGCCTGCCCAGTTCTTCGGCGCAGAATTACCAGGCAATAGTTGCATAGATCAATCGTCAATTCGGTTTAGGTCCCCACGGTATTTGGTGGGAGAATTCCGAGAGGTTGGGGGAAGACCACGGCGGGCGGTGGAACGTGTGGCGAAGGTGTGCCGTAGGTGATACAGAGGAGAATACGGGACGCCACCACATCGCCGGAAATTGATGCCGACTGGAATGCGATAAGTGGCGGTCGATGGTTTGTGCCCGTCGGAGGTGGTATTGGCAAAGGTTTTACCATCGGCAAACAGTCTTTCATTGGCAGCGTACTCGTCTATCGAAATGTTGTAGGCACAACAATGGTGCCATCCCCTAAATGGACCATGAACGTACAGTTGGCCTTATTGTTTCCCAAACAAAGATCAAAACGGAACTGAGATCGAAGACAATCTGCCGCAGAGACGAGCTTCAAGCATTGCGCCTCGTGTTCATTCGTTCTAGTCGGCTACGCGTAGAAGTGACCTTCTTTGCAACCGATTAGCGGCACGCCAAGCGGGATGGTGCCTGGATCACCCGGAAACCATGCAGAGTGGGTGTTCCGCCGGATTCCGCCCGAAAAACGCCCTTCCGTGACAATGACCGTTTCGTCTTCTCCCCGGGCCCAGAAGTTCACACGAGGGCGGATCGCGTGCCGGGAACAAAGGGAGGATTTACTATTTGGTGGCAAGTAGTGCCTTGACTGGTTGTCTCACTTCAGGGGCCCATACCAAACTCAATCCGCCGTCAATCATTCGCAATCCATGGGTCGAATATCAGCCGGACTTATTGACTGGTATCGAACTTGCTTAGGAACACCCCGGGAGTTTAGGGCCTACACCATGCTGAGGATAACTGTTGTTGATTCGTCAAACCAAGATGTCAGGCTCCATGTGGAGGGTCGGTTGATAGGCCAGGGTGTCGAGGAACTTCGGCAATCGTGCGAGGTACACGGACTTGGCGCGGGCGGGCAGTTGACGCTCGATTTGGCGGACGTGTCATTCGCTGACGTTGCGGGGATCGAGCTCCTCAGAGACCTGAGAAGCCGGAGCGTAACGCTTCTGAACCCCTCGCCGTTTTTGGCCATTCAGATCGAGGGCCACACAGGCGGAGGGTTTTCAACAGCAAAGTGAGGCGGTGCTCCCTGCAGAATCTGGTGGAACTTAAGGTGGCTACGCACTTGGAACCTGAAGACGAGCTGGTCAATAAGGCGCAGACAGGCTGCGCCGAATCCTTTGCCGTCCTGGTCAAAAAATATGAGCAGCGAATCTATCGCCTGACCTACGCAGTCACGGGAGACCCAGAAGGTGCGGAGGTCGTATTGCTGGGGACTTTCTTGAAGGCGTACGCGAATATTGGGGATTTCAGGGGGCAATCGCGATTCTATACCTGGCTGGTCCATATCGCCATAAATGAGGGTGTAACCAAGATGCGCCAACGCGATGGACCTTATTGGGTTTCGCTCGACCGGCCAGCGGACGCCGATGGGCCCATTTCAGTGCCGGGGGACATCGATGATTGGCGCGATAACCCCGAAGAAAGCTACAGCAAGAACGAATTAGGCGCGATCCTGTCCAAGACGCTCCAGGACCTCGAAACACCGCTGCGCGTCGTATTCGTCCTGCGTGACATAGCAGGCCTCTCCTCTGAAGATGCTGCAAACGTGCTGGGGCTTTCGGTCCCAACCGTAACGAGAGGCTTGATGCGGGCGCGTTTGAAGCTAAGGGACAAGCTAAGCGTGTGGTTCGAGGAACATCCTGCTCTCGCAGCCGGATAGGCGGGATGTCGCGCCGCTTATCCATTTTGAGGGACAGGCCGAACTGGAAGCCCCAAGCCGTATCTGAGGTGATCTATGATTGTGAAGACGGAAACTTTTGAGGGCAACAATTCCGCGATGAGCTTTGAGGATAGTGGGCGAGATAACCCAGGATTGGGCGCCACCCCGGACGTAGGCCGCCTAGTGGGCTTCATCTGTCACGATCTGCGTCATCCCCTGACTGCCATCCTAGCCTACTCGGAGTTCCTCGCAGAAGATGATTTGGATAGGTCGCAACGGAAGGATTTTCACCAGGAGATCGGCCTGGCTGTATGCCGGATGAACGACCTCATCTCATTGCTTTTGGAGTTCTCCAAGGACCCTGAAACTTTCCGGCCCGAAGTTGCAGACATCGCGGACACCATCAGGCGCGCGATTCGTGTCATCGCGGTAAGACCGGAGTTTAGAGGGATTGCGATCCGATACGATCACGAAGGCCTGACCGAGGGTTGGTTCGATCCTAGAGGGCTGCAACAGGTGGTCACGAACGTCGTGCTCAATGCTTGCGAAGCGGTCGCGCCAGATTCCGGGAGGATACGAGTAACATCTGCGGGGCGACAAGATTGCCTGGAGATCAGCATCTCGGACAATGGTCCGGGTATCCCCGAGCCAGTCCGACATGCTGTTCTCCAACCCTTTGTTAGTTACGGCAAAGAGGGGGGCACTGGACTTGGCCTGGCAATTGTTCAGAAGATCCTCCGCGACCATGGTGGGGAGATCTACTTAAATACTACAGGTGAAGATGGCACAGTGTTTAGGCTTGTTCTTCCTTTTGTCGGCCAGTCGGGTAACGACTCATTGACCCCAGATGCCCCGCGCGGCCCAGGGCGGCCCCGGAATTCTTGATCCTACTGAGAGTGAGCCTCTAGATCCCTTCAGGAGTGGTGTCCACCGGCCGCCGCGCAAGCACAGGGAAGAATTGGTTGATTTGGCGTCCATTCGCGTCATCTGGTCCCAGCATTGTTGGGGGAACAGAACTCAAAGACCGGGGTTCCGAGCTCGCAACGATCCGGCAGGGTCAATCCGAGATTCTGGACGGATGACGGCGGACTCGGAAACTATACGCCATGGAGGTTCTTCGTTTCATATATGGTCAGCGGTTCTGGAGGGCTGCTTGCCTTGAAGAAGAACCATTCGACACAGAGGAAACGGAGGGCTCCGAAGGTGGTCCTTCGGTTACCGATCTGGGCCATGCGAAGGCCGCAGTTCTACATAGCCTGACCTGCCCAGATTGTGCGTCTTCAGAACCTCGGAGACTGACCCAGGATTTTTTCAAGCTACAGTTCGGTCCCCAGTTCAACCCGAATTGGGTTCGGCGCTTGGCCCAGATTGCACTGGAACGGCGCTTCAAAGGAATCGAAAGCAAATACCAAACGAATTCCGGCGCGCTTCACTTCGATCTCCTCGACCGTCCGCCCTTCGAGGGGTTCCCCGAGGAGCTTGGCGATTTCATCCTCATCAAATCCCGTCGAGAGCCGGTCCGCGTCCTGCAGCTCGCGAAGAAGCGCGACGAGCTTCTCATCGTCCCATTCGCCCGAGATCCGGTTGAGGGCGAGATTCATGGCCTGGGCCTTCGCGTCGCTGATGCGCAGGCGGGAGATGGGGACGAGCTTCACCCCCTCGGCAATCGCCGCCTCGCGGCGCTGGTGGCCGGCGATGATACGGTTGCCGGGCGCCTGAACGATGATCGGCTGGACGATGCCGAATTCGCGGATCGAGCGGCGAAGCTTCTCCATCTCTCCGGCGGAAATCTTGCGGGGATTGTGGGCGGATGGTTCGAGCGCCTTGGGATCCGCCATCTCGTAGCGCATTAGGGCCGTCCTTTCGCCGGGAAGCATTTGGGCACGGCGGCGAGCAGGAAACCCGGCCAGTTGCGGATCCGGTTTTCGCCTTGCCGCGAAGCCTGAAGAAATTTCACATCCAAAGCGGCGAGCACCTCTTCGGCAGTGCATTCCGGCGCGCGGGCACGGCAGGCTGCCCAGAGCTTTTGAATGGCTTCGTAGTCGAACCGGAAAGTATGGGGCGGCTCGAGAGTCCAGGAAGCGAGAGCTTCGGCGAGCTTTTCAGGGACGCGATGATTCGAATCCGTCGTCGTCGGGCCTTTCGCTCGTTCCGCTGACGACGACGGGTTGGAGTTTGGTTCTTGGGTCCGTCCGTCTGTTTCGTCTGTTTCGTTACAGGGGGGGGGTCTTAAGGGGGGGAGCTGGAACCGGACATAACTATGGCCGATTTGGGTGCTGGAAATGGCCGGTTTGGGTGCTCCAAATGTCCGGTTTGGGGACTCGTGGTGGCCGGTTTTGCTGGCGAATAGCCGGCCAGGCTGGCCGGTTTTCCATGCTTACGAACTCGCAGGCTGGCCGGTTTTTCCAGTTCCAGAAAAGAGTAAATTCGAGAGCGCTTTCGGCCCGGAGGAAGAACCATCGCGAGGATCCCCTTACGCTCGAGAAAGCGGAGGGATCGGCGGGCCTGGCGCTCTGACATTAGAGCATCAAGCGCGAGCTCCTCCAGGGAACGGAAAAAGGCTTGGCGGCGGTCGTCGAGATATTGATCTGCGAGGACAAACATTAGAAGCTTCTCTCCCCTGCTGACTCGATCGATTCCTAATTTCTTTACGTAGGCCGTCGCCTTCCAACTCAATTCTCAGCCTCCGGATCCGCTTCCGAATTCGCTGAAGCCCAGGTCAAGATGGCCAAATTCAAGGTCGCAAATCCCGCCGAATCAATCATGATTGATGCATGACTCTCGGATTTTCAAAAGGGAAATGGCAACCCTGAAATTTCGATTATTGGCTAGCAAAAGGCCGGGGTCGCCGTAACCCGCAGTTCATTCGTCCTGGAAGGACCCGCTCCCGCTTAACGTCGACGCACCGCCTTGGGCCTCTCGGCTGTCGCCGCGACCGGCTCCAACACTGGTTGTCGCTTCCCAAACTCACCCCGTGCTTCCCGTTCCAGGATTTCTAATTTTTGCCGCTCCAACTCGGCCCGTCGCTTGGCTTCTTGTCCGGCCGTAAACGTCACGCCGGGCATGGTCTTTGCCGCCGGGAAGATCCCACTTTGGTGCGCTGGATGTCCGGTTTCTGAAGCCTTGACCAATTTCAGCAGTTTGCAGCCGGCCAGCCACTCACGAAACCTTGTGGAATTTGTTGTCAGCCGGACAAGAGAGACGATCAAGCTGAGACCCCTGCGACCAACCCTTCCCGACGTCTCCGTCGAGAAGGCGCAGAAACCGATACTCTCCAGCTCCCGCCGAGCCTTGACCACGGTCGCGATGCTTCCAACGCCAGCAAGCCTTCGCAGTTGGCGCACCGATATGCGCGCTATGGGTTCCTCCTCATCGCGCGCGCGCACGTAACTTAGAATCACCGGTAGGATCGCGCGCGCCCCCGAAGACAACCGCGCCCACGCCCCGGCCCGCACCAGGTCTTCGACGCCCGGAATCACGGGCCAATCCTCAATCAGCGAGTAAAATGATGCACCCGTCCGATCCGTTACCTGATTAACCCGCGGGATGGGTCCGAAGTTAGCGTCAATCCACGCGGCGGCCTCGACGAGGTTGGTCCCCCGGATCGACGCAACCGCGTCGATTACGGAATACCATTTTCCTTTGCGGTTCTTTGACCCTGGGCAAGCGTAACAGCAGGCCGAGTTGCGCCTCAGCATGACATTCACTGAGAATGGCCGTTCATGCTTCGCCCGCCAGCAGCGCCAGCCGCGCCCGTCGGTTTCGATGTTATTAAGTTTGAGAACGTCGCCGATTGGTATTGCGCGATTTATAAACGCGAAGTCAACCAACAGCCGCACGCCCAGTTCGCTCTGGCCGGAAGTGGCGGCGTCACTCATTCGCCCCCGCCTCCGCCGCCGGTCATGCCTTGCTCGCAAATCGCGCCAGCTCATCGCGGTGGATCAACACGCGGCCATCAATCCGGGAAGCCTTCAACCGCCCATCGGCGATCAAGTAATCGACTTTCCGAACGGAGATCGAAAGCATCCGAGCAGAATCCCGCTTTGAATAGAGCAAGCGCGCCGGTTCCTGAGCCGCCGAAGGCATGGAGCGAATCGAAGATTGAATTTGGCCTTGCATTGTTACGTTATCCTGTGCAATCATTGCGACGGTAGCATTGACAGTCCGATATTGGAACTGTCAATATGCGCCACGCAAAATGAACCCGCTGAAAAGTCAGCACACGAAAGGGTCCTCGACCGCGCCACGTTATTCTGTGGGCCGAAGCCATAGAATCGAGTGGGATATATCCGGCAAGATCAGCAACTCGAAGGCCCACGCGGTCCTAGAGGAGCTTGCCAATCTACCTGAACCATCGGCGGCCGGAAGTGCCGCGCGCCTTCGGCTCGAAAAAGCTGTTGGCTCTATTAAGACGAGATTCCCCGAGGTCTTTGTTGAGCTTCGCAACGTCGCGAACCTCGAACCTTCACCGGCACAGCAGCATGACATGTTCCTCCTCGTCATCATCGGTCTAAGTAGGCACGTCCGGCAGGCCTGGAGGGCAAAACCACAGGGGGCTAGATGGATTATCTTTGAGCTGCGCCGACTCTATCAGGAATGTTACTGGAGGGCTGTCGCCCATCGCTTGCGCGCGAAAGTCCCGAAGCCCCCACAGCAACAGTTGCCCTTCCTCGACGCGCTCCAGGATGCGTCCCACCGGGCATTCTACCAATGGGGCTGGCATGTCAACCCGCCTCCACAAGCCACAACCTTCGATCTACTCATGCTCCGCTTTGAACATATGCTTAATCAGGCCCGCTATTGCGAAAATAACGAATGCCAGAGCCCATATTTCTTTGCTTATAATCGGCGCAAGCGAAAAAGGTGGATTTGCAGCGCTGCCTGCTTTAGGGTCTGGCGCAGAAAGTACAGGCAGGACTGGTGGAAGAACAAAGGCAGCAAACGGCGCCAAAAAAAGCCGCGAATCTGGGAGGCACAAAAAGAGAAGATCGCGTCATGAAAAATGAATCGGAAGTCAAACACCGCGGAGTATATGAGCGAGATCCGGGCTCAGGCGTTTGGTGGATTCGCTGGCATGACGGCCAAGGCCGACGCCATCGTGAAAAAGTAGGGAGCAAGGCGGCGGCCATTAAGCTCGCCGAGAAGCGCCGCGTCGAGGTCCGGGAGGGAAAATTGCTCCCCGAACTCCATCGTCGCGCCGTAACGTTCGGCGAGATCGCCGCCGACGCGCTCGAATATTCAGAAAAGCACAAGCGCAGTTATGGCGACGACAAGTCCCGAATGCCCCGGCTTCTCGCCTGGTGGAAGGATCGCCCGGCCGACTCGCTCACGCCGGAAGAGTTCGCGGAGAAATTGGGATCGGTTAAGGAATGGGCCGACGCGACTCGCAACCGCATCCGAGCGCTGCTTTCGCTCACCTATAAGCTGGCGATCCGGCACCGGAAGGTCAAGGAGAATCCCGCCCGCCTCGTTGCCGCCCTGCCCGAAGGCAATCCCCGGCAGGGCTTCGTGATCGACAGCCAATATTCGAAGCTCGCCCAAGCCTGCCCCACGGTTTGGCTACGCGCCATGCTCGCCGTCGGGTATACTTTCGGGTGGCGCGTCGGCGAATTGACAAACCTCCGCGTCCGTCAGGTCGATCTGGCCGCTCGCACGGTCCGCCTGGAGCCGGGCACAACGAAGAATATGGAGGGCCGAACAATCAAATTGACGGGCGAATGCTACGAGCTCGTGAAGGCGTGCATCGGGGATAAAGATTCCGCCGCTTATCTCTTCACGCGCGCGGATGGAAAGCCCGTCCGGACCTACCGCGGGGCGTGGGAGCAGCTCTGCGTACGCGCCGGCCTGGGGCGCTTCATCTGCCGGACCTGCAAAGGACCAGGGCCAGCTACCGGCGCAACCGGCCGCTGTTGCCCTACTT
The DNA here is from genome assembly GCA_020072905.1 of Terriglobia bacterium. Lineage (GTDB taxonomy): Bacteria > Acidobacteriota > Terriglobia > UBA7540 > UBA7540 > JAIQGB01. Next base: position 10,669 of record JAIQGB010000074.1, read on the forward strand.
GCGCCAAGGCCGGGCAGGTCGGCATCTTCCGATATGAAGGACTGCTATTCCACGATCTACGCCGCAGTGCGGTCCGCAATCTGGAGCGCAGCGCCGTGCCCCGGTCAGTCGCTATGAAGATTACCGGTCACAAGACGGAGGCCGTGTATCGCCGCTATGCCATCGTGAGCGAGGCGGACTTGGCCGAAGCCATCGAACGCTTGGAACGGTCAAGGCTGGATTACAAAAATGAAGGGGCACCACAAGGGGCACCAGCCTCATCGCCTCAAGTGGAGATTTCTGCTAAGCTTATGTAAACAAAGCTTCGGGCCCATAGCTCAGTTGGTTAGAGCAGCGGACTCATAATCCGTTGGTCGCAGGTTCGAGTCCTGCTGGGCCCACCAACCCCGTTCACAACTATTCGCTAATCTGCTTGCGGAAAAGGCAATGCCGCGTAAGGGCGCTTCAGACGCGGGCTCGGAACGTATTTGCGGGACTGCGCAATCCTGTGCAGGAGTCGAGATTCAGACAGTCCTGAACACTTTCGCATGGGAAAGCTGAGAGGTCTCAGCCAATGACCGACTTGAGGGCCGGTCCCTGACCATGCCCAGTGGACCCCCCTGGACTTTTCCCCGGACTAAACCTTGCGGACTGCTCGAATTCACTCCGAGCTAATGGGCGTTGGGGAGGAATGCGTACATGTCCCCGGGATGGAATACGACAGTCTGGCGGACTTCGAGAAGATTCGTTTCGGGGTCATAGTCGGAATTCAGCAGGAACGCCTTGCTGATGGCCTTGAGATCGCTCTCACCCGCCGGGACCGGGTTATGCTCGGTGTAAGCGAGGAACGGGTCGCGTAGGTCGACGCACTCGAGCGCAACGGACTCGATAGCGCCCGCCCGGGTTCCGGGGGGCAACTCGACAGTCGTTCGGTACCAGCCGCTGCGCGAAATGACCAGGTCCAGGCGCCCACGATGCGAACTGTACGAGCGCGGGTCGCCTTTGAGCTTTACCCAGACGACCAGTCCGCTTTCTTTGTTGTCGGCATTGATTTCGAGATAAACGTAGCTCCGCGGGTCCCCGATCGCGGTCCCAGCTGAGACGTCAAACGTCCGGATCTTCCCCTCGCGCTGCAGTTCCTCGCCCATGATGCGATAGGTCCATGGGGAGCGGTCCATGAGCTCTTCCCGCGAGTGCTGGCTCAGGTCAGCCCGAACGGGGAGCATCCGGTACTGAACCGGTGAGTAGCCGGTATCCGTGAAGTCGTTGTTGTCGCTGGTGTCAAGGATGAACGGATGCTGATCCTCTTTCCTGCCGCGAAAGGGATGATCGTTCTCCTCGATGTCCAGGAAACTCTCTTTCAGGATCCGACCGTGGTCATCCAGAGTAACTCGATAGACGTATTCGATGTCCGTGGCGCGACCCCAGCGGGCCATCAGCGCATCGGTGGGCGTGCCGCCATCTTCGTTGCTGAACACGATACTGTATTGAATTGTCTGTTGATGATCCTGTGGGAAGACCTCGTACCACATCAGCATCGGGACATCCGAAAAGTGGCCGACGGTATCCGCGCGGGCCAGAAGGATCGGAATATGTTCGATCACGCGCCAGTCGGGCAGGTCAGGTGTTATGCCCGTGACCTTGACGTCGCCCACCTCGAGCCCGGCGTGGGGTGCGGACCAGCGGTCATTCCGCTCGATCATCAGACGATGAGTCCCGGCCGTAACCCTCCCGAGAAAGACCCGGTAAGTCCACGGCGCCGGACCGTGGAACACCACAATGTCCTGGTTGTACGCGCCGTCGAGGGAGACCTTGGCTAATGAGGCTTCGGCTCCGGATACTCCCCAGGAGCCACCGGGTGCTTGCGCGGTTATCTCCGCGACTGCCTCGGCGGATGCCGTCAGCCGAAACGAAAACTCCCGGCTCGCGGCGTTCTTGCCAACCGAGAGCAAAGTGGTAAGAGCAAACCAACACGAAAGAGTTACGCGCCAGCTCGCCATGGCTCACACCGAAGAGGATGACCCTGCAAAAAAATCACGGCGGCCCTCACAGATTCGTTCAGCTTCTTACTAAAAGTGGAGCATCAACGCAAATAGAATCTGGCCCGGTGCGCTGACCCGGGTCGCGATCCGAACTTGCGCGACCACGCGTATGAGAGCCGCTCGAAGGCAGCTGCCTCATCTTACAGTCTGCTGCTCATAGGGGGTTGATCCACATCGCGCTCCCCCGTTCCGCCCAACGCACAGTCTACGGTGAAGGTTGTCAAGGACCCCGACGGCTGCGGTCTAACCACCGATTCCACCGTCCAAGTGTGCCTCTCAATGTACCGCCGGCCTCTGCCCGCAACCAATCCGGGTTTCTTGAGCGCCCTAATGTTTGAGGGGAGAGAGATCATTAAGCCGCGCAGCCGGTCTCCCCTCCAGCTTTCAGATCATCATGCTGAGGTCAGATCCAGTTCAGGATGACCTTGGCGGATTCCCCCGTGTTCATGACCTCGAAGCCCTTGCGGAATTCCTCGTAAGGAAAACGGTGCGTGATGACCGGGG
>JAIQGB010000473.1 GCA_020072905.1 Terriglobia bacterium
ATGGCAGTATTTCCCTTTACGGCATTTACTTCGATACCGCCAAGTCGGAGCTGAAACCGGAGTCCGAGCCCACCCTGTCCGAAATCGCCAAGCTGCTCAAGGGGAACACCACGCTGAAAGTTGCCGTCGTCGGGCACACCGACATGGTGGGCGACCCGGCAGCCAACCTGAAACTCTCGCAAGCTCGCGCCCAGTCGGTCATCAATGCCTTGGTCACCAAGCACGGGATCACCGGCTCACGATTGGCCGCATTCGGCGCTGGCTCCTACGCACCGGTAGCATCGAACAAGACGGAAGAGGGTCGCGCAAAGAACCGCCGCGTCGAACTCGTCGAATTCTCAACTCGGTGAGCACCGGGACGGGGAATAGCCGTCATCAACGAGAGGAGCAAGGCGATGAGAAAGGCACCGTTTCTGCTGTTTGCGGTCCTGGCGGGTAATGCGCTCGCGCTTGCCCAACAAAAGGTCGTCGATCCCAGCAAGTTGCAGCAATTGTTGCCGACCAAGGACTTGCCAGGATTCAAGCGTAAGCCACCGACGGGATCGATCGATACCACACCGTTCGGACGCCTCTCGTCCGCCGAGGTGAACTACGAAACCCCGGGCGAGGTCCCGCGCATCGTCCAAGTCAGCATCAAAGACTTTGCGGAGCACATATACGCCAGAGCACTGCTGCTTGAGCTGACGCGGGAGGAGGGCCGCCAGGAAACCCAGGAAGGCTATACGAAATCCGTCGTGATTAAGGGGAAGTATCGAGGCAAGGAGACCGGCAACCGGCTGATGTCGGGGAACGAAGTTAAGTTCGTGGTCGCCGACCGGTTCCTCGTGACGGTTGGGGGAACGCGTATCCCTGACATCGGAACCCTGTATTCGCTCATCGACGCGATGGATCTCCCCGACCTGGAAAAACTCCGCTAGAAAATCCACGGTCAGGAAGGCACTGACCGTGCCTACCCGCTGTGGGGCAGTCTGGAGGCCACTGGGTGAACTTGGGGCCGAGGGCTCTTTCAAACGGGCGGCCCCGGTTTTTTTGACCCACTTCGGGAGTTAGTTTCCGGCAGAATCAGGGAGTCGAAGAGGAGGTTTCGCCGTGAAGGGGAAACGATTTTCTGCGGATTAGATTGTGGCGGAGCTGAAACAGGCGGAAGTGGGACTTGCCGCGACGGAACTGATCCGTAAGGTGGGGATTTGGGAACAGACTTTCGACCGCGGGAAGAAGCAGAAAAGGGGTCTAGAGCGGTTCACTGCGAACCCCAGATTGTGTCCACGCGCACGGGAACCTCATTCTTAATCGCCATCGCCAGGAGCGAAGGAAGGGGGATCTTGAAGTCGGATAACTTGAGCGGAATGGTTCCTGTTGCGCGGGTCTGGTTTCCTTCAACCACCCGTTGGAACGGAACCTGCTTATACTCCGCGGTCTGGCCGGCAAACTCGATTTCCAGGTCAGCGTGGAGGGTGGCTGAGGTGAGAGCTTCCTCAGGCAACCGAAGACGCACGATCACCATGGGAAACTGCGCCCCGCGCAGCACCTCGAGCATGTGAAGATCGCGGTTGCTGTTCCCCGAATCAAATGACTTGACCGGCACGGCGATCAGGAAATTGCATTGGCCGGCGTGGCAGAGCCCTTTGCCCTTTGCCGCATGGCTGACGCCCTCGGTTTCATGCAGAGGGTGCGAGACATGAAACGTGAGGGTGGATTGGGCAAGAACCCATTGGCTTTCCGCCCGGAGAAGCTGAGGAAGCGCGAGGAGCAGGAAAACCGCCAGTATTTTCTTATTGATCATGCGGCATCAGAATTCATTTGAGAGTTACGGATAGAATCGCCGCCCCATAGGCTCCAGCGGTCGTATAGGCCGCCCAGGAATGGTACTTGGCGATGCCATGAACCCTTTCGCCGTTGCTGAGCTGACTGAAAGCAATCGCTCCCAGGATGGGGGTCAGGATCATCCCCGGGCCATGAATCCAGGCCAAGGCCTTGTGCAGGCGGATCAGGCCGTGGGATTTGGTGTCTGGAATCTTGGGAGCACGGATGGCGAAATAGGCGCTGGTGAAATACATGCCCGTCGTCAAGATGCCCAGTCCGGCATGTAGATCGCGGCCGCCCGGGCTGCCGGGCAGGCCATGATGGCCCTTCGCGCCGGGGCCCGTGATGAGCGAGGCGACCATCGGGACGGTGGTCAACAACACCCAGCGCAGTGCTTTGGTACCCTCCGGGGGATCATGTTCTACAACGGATAGAGCATATATTTCGACAGGTTGCAGGTTCCGGGTCTGCGTTGTTGCAGGCGGAGAAAGCGTCACCTTGTCCCACTTCACATCGACGTGTGCCGTTCGGGCCGGCAGTGCGATACGTCCCGGTTTACTGGGCTTCGATTTCTTTTCTCGTTGTCGAGGGACCTCGATCCGCGCTTGGGACATTACCGGCAGAGCCTCCAGGTGATCGAACAGTTTCCGGGAATCTTCCTCCAGGCAGCGGTTATGCTTCGCGCGGACAAGCAAGTGAACTCTGGGCGCCTTGCGCCGGCGGTGATCGAATAACTCGAACATTTCGCTTTCCCGATCCCCAACCGCGATCAGTTCGGTTTCCGGGAGATACGCGGCCGCCTCGTTGAGGTCGTCGACAGTAGTCAGCCAACGATACGTTTCCTTTTTTTCGATGGGCCGGTCCTGCGCCTTTTGAGTCTCGTCGTAATG
>JAIQGB010000474.1 GCA_020072905.1 Terriglobia bacterium
GTCTACGCCGCCTCGTCGGCCGCCTACGGCGACACCCCGACCCTGCCCAAGCGCGAGGACATGCCCCCCAACCCCATCTCCCCGTACGCCGTGGCCAAGTTGGCCAGCGAGTACTACATGATTTCCTTCTATCGCTGTTACGGACTGGAGACGGTCTGCCTGCGCTACTTCAACATTTTCGGGCCGCGCCAGGACCCCACCTCGCCCTACTCCGGAGTGCTGGCCAAATTCATCACCCAGATGCTCAACGGAGAGCAGCCCACCATCTTCGGAGACGGCACCCAGAGCCGCGACTTCACCTACGTGGACAACGCCGTGGACGCCAACCTGCGAGCCTGCCAGGCCCCGGCCGCCGAGGTCGCAGGCAAGGTCTTCAACGTCGCCACCGGACGCCGCGTGGACCTGAACGAAACTTTCCGCGCGCTGAAGAAAATCATCGGCTACCCCGGCGACGTAAACTACGCCCCCGAGCGCCCCGGAGACGTCAAGCACTCCTTGGCCGACCTGACCCAAGCCGAAAAGCACCTGGGCTACACCCCCAAAGTAGACTTCGAGGAAGGCCTGCGGCGCACCATTGCCTGGTACCGCAGCCAAGGGAAGTAGTCTCCAGCTAGCCGCAAGAAATCCGCGATTAAGTCGCCGATTTGAAAGGGCGCGCCTTCAGGCGCGCCGCAACCTGCCGGCAATTCATGCGGCTTTAGCCGCTGAGGTTCGCTGTTGGGCTCTGGCCCGACCTGCCGCTGGTCACCCCTGAACCTCAAGAAGGATCCCACCCCCACCTTGCCCCGTCCCCGCCCGCCGATTAAAATGACCACCCGAAAGGACTCCCCATGCCCCCCACGCACGCCAACGGCAAGATCTGCTACCTCGAGATGCCCGCTACCGACATTGCCCGCTCCGCCGACTTCTACCGCCGCGCCTTCGGCTGGAACATCCGCAAGCGCGGAGATGGCGCTACCGCCTTCGACGACACCACCGGCGAAGTCAGCGGCGCCTGGGTCCTCGGACGTCCGCCCGCCGCCCAGCCCGGCCTGCTGTTCTACATCATGGTGGACAGCGTGGCCGCCGCCCTGGACGCCATCGTCGCCGCCGGCGGCGAGATCGTCCAGCCCCTCGGCGCCGACGCCCCCGAGATCACCGCCCGCTTCCGCGATCCCGGCGGCAACATAATCGGCCTCTACCAGGAACCTGAAAAGAAATAGGATTCTTGGGCGACGCCGCGCTTCAGCACTGCGCTAAGTGCTTCTATGCGTCCCGACGTAAGCGGGGAAGTCAAACCAGCATGGTCCGTGTAGCGACGGCCGCCTCGGCCGTCCACCGAGCGAAGCGAGGAAGTCAACTGGAGAATATCCAATGAAGCACAACCTCATGTTAACCATCACGTCTCTGCTCACCATCCTGCTCATGACGTTGCACCTGACGAGCGATACCATCCACGCCAAGGTCGGGACGCCCGAGGCAGGGGGCTCAACCCTCGTTGCCGTGCCCATCCTGGTCATCTGGCTGTACGGAACCCTGGTGCTCGCCGAACGGCGGTCGGGGTACATCATCATGCTCGTCGGGTCGCTCCTTGGGCTGGGCATGCCTGTCCTCCACGTGATGGGAGCGGGAGGCGTTTTTCGCGGCGAGATCGCCAGGTCCAGCCCAGCCTTCTTATTCGTCTGGACGCTGCACGCGCTCGGCGTGACTGGGATGTTCTCCCTCATCCTCTCGGTGCGCGCACTGTGGAGCCTGCAACGGGGCCAGCCCCGGTAGTCGAGGAACCCTGGAACGCTTCGTCTGTCCCCAGTTTCCCCGACGAGTGGCCCACTCAAGGACGGGTGGCCCATTCAAGCCCGATTTTGGCTTGAGTGGGGTTCGACTGCCGGACACAATCTCCCCGCCGCGCGTTCGCGTTTTCGCGCCGTCCATTCTGACTCGATCTCGACCCGTCCCTCACAGCCGGTTGCGTAGTGGCGAAAACTGCTCCACTCCCAGTCTTCCGGACGTTCGCACAACCCAGCCTTCACCGGATTGCGATGAATGTAACGAAGCTTTTCCACAAACTGCGGGTAATTTCGAATGTTGAAATCGTAGTTTTTCTTTTGCCAGAAATGCTCGGGTGCCCCACTCAAGCCTGATTTTGGCTTGAGTGGGAGATTCCCAATCAAACGCCGTGATACTCCTTGCTTCAACGACTTCAGCGCATCGGCCAGCGTATTCTGTTGCGGTTCGCTGAGCAGGAGGTGAACATGCTCTGGCATGACTACGTACCCGTAAACCTGAAGCCTGAAACTGCGCCGCACCCGCTCCAAGGCTGACTCGAAGATTCGTCGGCTTGCGTCCGTGGTAAACAACCGACGCCGGTGGTAGCAGCAGAAAGTGACGAAATGACTCTGCCCCGCTGTGGTGAAAACGCGTCAGTCCCCATGGCACGAGGACAATCTAGTTTTGTTTGTCGGACTAATTCTGTGACGTATGAACATCCCCACTCAAACCAAAACCGGGCTTGAGTGGGCCACCGGCAACCCGGCGTCACCCCTTGAAAAAAACGGGCGTCATCCTGAGCGGAGCGAAGGACCTCGCGCGCACTACCGCATCGCCGTCATAGGCACAGGACCCGCACCTGCTAAGACCATTTCGCCTTCGGACATCTTCCGCAAAGCCTTTCCCGCCCAACCGCGGTCCCGCAGGGACCGCCGAAAGT
>JAIQGB010000475.1 GCA_020072905.1 Terriglobia bacterium
CTCGTCCCGAAGCGCGCGTGGATCGAGTCCTGGACAATGACCGGGATGTTGTCTTCCTGGAGGTATTCGATGTCGGTCTTGGCGAAGACACGCACAAAGAAATCGCGCAGTTTGTTGCCGACACCGAGGTTCGAATGCGAGACCCAGCCCGTCACATTGGTGGTCCACGCGCCCGGCGAGGGCTGCGGCTCCGCGGCGGGCATCAGGAAGGCAATCGCCGTCCCGGGAGCGACGGCCGCGACGCTCCAGGTACCGTCGTCGGCGAGGGCGGACGATCCCTGGTAGTAGAAGACGTCGGTGCGCGAGTAAACGTCCACGCGGTACTGGTCTGCGGGCTCCAGCAGGTTGAAGACGCGCCCGCTGACGTCCGTCGTTGTGGCGAGCGATAGGACATTGACCAGAAGGTTTCCGGAGACGAGCGGCGTCGCGGAATAGTTGATGGGGAACCCGTCGGGGCCGGCCTGGTCGTCCAGCGCCAGGCCCGCGACGGGATCGAAGACAATGTTGGGCCAAGAGTCCTGGGCCAAGGTGGCGAAGCTCTCGAGCGTCGTGTCGATCGCGCCCTCAATGAACGCGGGTCCGGTGGGCGTCTCGAGCGCGTTGCCGGTGAAGGGCGAAACATTCACGTTCTGGCGCGAAAGCATCCAGGTCATGGCACGGTCGAGCGCGCCCGCCAGGTCACCGGGATAGAAATCCTTAACGTTCGCCATGTGTTAGCTCTCAGCCATCAGCGGTCAGCTTTCAGCAAGACGAAATTCGAAAATCGAAATTTGAAAATCACCAAATCACTCAATCACCCAATCACTCAATTTCCATACCCCGTCGTGCCGTAACCGCCCACGCCGTATCCTCCCCAGACAACCTGCACATCCTCGGGGCGGAAGGTAGTGAGCGCGTCAAGCATGCCGTCGATCAGCAGCACGTAGAGCGGCCGCTTCACCAGCTTGAGATTGGGCGCATCGAAATTGGGGTTGGTTTCCAGCATCGGTTCATCGATTCATCGGGCCATCTAGCCATCGGCCCATCGGTTCATCGGACCAACGAGCTGTCTTTCAGATCGCTCGATGAACCGATGGCTCGATCACCCGATCATAAGATTTGCTTCCGCGCCTTGAGTTTGAGCGTGTAAACGCCCGGCGCTTTGTACTCGATCTGCGTCTCAGTATCTTCGAGCGTGTAGTTGGTGAAAGCCGCCAGCGTGGCGTCCGGGTAGTACGCGAAAGGCGCGCCGGTCAGCGCCTGGTCGAGAAAGGCGCGCCAGTTGGCAACGTCCGTTCCCGCCCGGATCCACTCCAGGGAGACTTCCAGGAATTCGTCGATGCGTTCGAGCACCGACTCGCGGATGCCGACCGCCGAGACGTTGTCATGGCGGACAGCGGTCTTCTGATATCCGGGCTGTTGTTGCGGCGGATAGAGGAACGTCAGCGTCTGTTCCGTTCCGCCCTCCGGCGTGTAAACAATCTTTGGGTTTGCCATGTTCGTTTCTCGGGGTTCGGATTTCGGGGTTCGGGTTTCGGGCTTTGCGAATCCCGAATCCCGAGTCCCGAATCCCGTCTTTTACGCGCGCGTGGCCGGCTGGCGTACAACGGTGTACGCCACCAGATTCACATCGCGCTCCGTGACGGCTTGCGAGATGTGCCGCACCAGTTCGTCCACTCCCGCCTGGCCGCCGTAGACCGGCCCCTGGAAGATGATCTGCACGGTTTTTTGCTCGGCAGGGGCCGCCGCGGCACTCGCGCCGCCAGCGGAGGCGGCCTGCGCGGGAGCGGCGGAGCTTGGTTGTCCCGCCGTGCCTCCGCGTTCGGCTGTGCGCACGTCGGGCCCGGCGAGCGCGCGGCCCGCAATCGCCGCGGCTCCTCCCACCGCGCCGTAAACAGCCGCGGACTGGAAGGCCAGGGCCGCGCCGCGGTAGTCCTGAATCGCCAGCAGATAGAATCCCAGCGCCGTGGAATAGATGGCGCGAACGATCGCCTCCTGCGCAATGGCGCTGATGGCCCCGACCGCGGCTTTGCGGAAGGCTTCGCCGATGGAGCGCTGCCAGATGACGGCGTTGGCGATGTTCATTCCCAGCGCCGTATCGAAGAGCAGGAAGCTGCGGCCCAGGCTGTTCTCAAGCGCTTGGGAGGAATCGAGAACGTCCGCGAAGGTGGCGACGAGGTCGGCCTTCCACAGTTGCGCCACCTGGCGGTTGCGATTGAGAACGTTGTTGACCGCGCCGACGTTGACGTTGAAATGGCCGGCGAGCGTTTGCAGCGTCCGATCGACGTCGCTCACCCGGCCCGAGCCTTGCGCCGCCCAGCGCGCGAGGTCGGAGTTGAGGGTCACGAGCTCGCGCGAGAAGTTGGTGCGAAAGCGCCGGATGCTGGCCTCGGCGTTCGAAGGGTCGGCGCCGATACGGATCAGTAGTTCTGCAGCGTTACTTGTAGCCATGTTCCACCAGTCTGTAGCGCCGCTCTATGAGCGGCGGTTCCTGCTGATCACCAACGCCGCCGGTCATAGACCGGCGCTACAGCGCGTCTACCAATGCTCTTCCCGCGCGCTTCTCGGTAATGCGTCGTCGAAGCGCCCGCCCTCAGGCGGGCCGATGCCGGATTCAAGCCCTGCGCTCGCGGCCGCCCGTTCCGCCGCAAGCAGCCTTGCCGCGGCGGCGAGATCGAAATCGAGCGCCAG
>JAIQGB010000476.1 GCA_020072905.1 Terriglobia bacterium
CTCTTAAACCCGGCGCGGACCCGTGAACTCAAGAACAAACTGGAGGGGGCTAGCAACCATCTGACAAAGCAGGTGATGAAATACTGGTCGCAGAACAAACACTTGCGGATGAGTTTCGATGTGCGGCCAGCAAGACCACAGGATCCCCCTGGTATGCAGCAGGGAACTAACATATGGGCAGAGGTCTATGATTCGCGCCACCTCGTGAGCACAGAGCTTGGAACGCGGTCTAGGGGTTTCGTATGGTTCTTTTCCTTCCTGGCATAGTACTCAAGGCTCCGGAGTACCGAGCGATCCCTTATCCTGCTCCTGGACGAACCCGGGCTCTTCCTCCATGCTAAGGCGCAGGAGGATTTACTCCGGTACTTCGAAGAGGAACTGAAGCCCCACCACCTGTTGATATACACGACCCACTCGCCATTCATGGTTGACCCCCGACACTTCGAGCGGATCCGGATTGTCCAGGACAAGAGCATCGACGCGGATGGACCCGTCCCTGTGAATGAGGAGGGAACGAAATTGCTAGTTGACGTTCTAGAGGCAACCGGTGACAGCTTGTTCCCGCTTCAAGGTGCACTCGGTTACGAAATCTACCAGACGCTGTTCATTGGTCCGGATAGCCTTGTTGTGGAGGGAGTTTCCGACCTCCTTTACCTTCAGAGCATGTCCGCAATTCTGAACGGTTCGCGGCGTGAGGGCTTGAGTGAGAAATGGACCATCACGCCGGTCGGTGGGGCTGATAAGGTGCCCACATTTGTTGCCCTGATGGGCTCGCAGAGAGGGTTAACCATCGCGACCCTTATCGACCTTCAGAAGCATCATTCCCAAATGATTGAGAACATGTACAAGAGAAAACTACTGAAAAAGAATCGCGTTCTGACATTTGCTGATTTCACAGGGAAAGAAGAATCTGACGTAGAGGATATGTTCGATCCTGATTTCTACCTCACCCTGGTGAATTCGGAATATGAAAAACAGTTACAGAAGCCGATCAAGCCTTCTGATTTGGGAGGCGTCGGCCAACGGATCCTCTTCGCGTTGGAAAGATACCTGAACCATAACCCCCTCAGGGACGGGGCGAGATTCAACCACTACAGGCCAGCCAGATACCTCGTCGAGAACATGGGGCTGTTCGCGTCCCAACTGTCGGAACCCACACTGGGACGCTTCGAGAAAGCGTTTAAGGCTCTGAATAGCCTGCTGAGCTAACCTCCCTAGCCATTAGCGGACAACGGATTCCCAGACCAGCATGGCCGGGGCCGGCCATGTATTGCGTGCGGTCGCGTGTGCGCCCGCGTGGTGATCGCCTCGGTCGAGACCTACCTGAAGTATGCCGAGGCTATCGGTCTGACAGCCACCGCTGCGGCTCCCGCCTGATGCTGGGTTGGAGACCAACACCGCCAAGTGGGGGGCTATCGTGTTGCCCTCCGCTTGGCAGTGCATGGAGAAGGGGTCGGCGGCAAAAATGATGAAGGAGGACCACGATGGGCAGGTTGTTGGAGGACATGACTCGATTGGCGGGGGAGATCCAGACGCTGCACGGAAGCCGGCGAGCGTTCCGAAAGGGACTCTCCGATGGCAACCGGGAGCTCCAGATGGATGTCTTTGAAATGTGTGCGGATTTTGTGGACACGCAGGCGCGTGTGGCCAAGAGGGCCAAGGAGGAACGTCTCGATTTCCTGAAACACCTGAGACGATCTGTCAGCGGGCTGCAGCGGGCGATGGGGGCCGATCTTGTTGCCGCGCGTCGTGTTTGGGCCGGAAGGGGCACCTAACGGCCCGGCGGTCAAGAAGGTTTCGGGGTTGGAGTTGAGCGGCGGCCCGGGGAAGTCCGTCTCGTGTTGAGCGGTGGGCAGCCATCCGGCTTCGTCCCCCTGTCGCATCAGACGGAAGCAGACTCGAACGGAACGTGGAGGCGATCATCGTTACGACATTGGAAGCGAGGAGGGAAAATCACCATGGGAGTGCTAACCCGCGATCTAACCCGATTACGAAATGAGATCCTGGCATCGCGAAGCGCGCGCCAGACACTGATCCATGACTTAGAGCGAGAGAGCGGGGATCGGCGGACCGACGTCTCGCACATGCTCGCGGATTTTTCCAAAGGGCTCGGCACCATCGCCAGGAAGACAAAAGCTGATTGTCGGGGGTCGATTGCAGACCTCCAGCGCACGGTCAGTGACCTCCGGACAGGGATTCGCACCGACCTCAGCGGCATTCGACACGCCTGGGTTGCTCTGGGCGCGCCGTCGCAGCGGGTTACGGGGGAACTGGAAAACCACGCGAGACGGGAAGCACCGGCAAATGCGCAAGAAAGGCCGGGCGATAGAGTCAGCAAGCGCTCCCCCGAATTAGTCGGGGGAGAGAAGCCCGCACGCAGGAAACGGAAACGCTAGGGTCACCGCCGTAGCCCGCGCAGCGCTCCAACGGTACCGAAAAGCTCAAGGAAAGGGAAAAGACACGCATGAATGGCGAAGATGCGAAGTTGGTATCAGTAGCCTGCGAAATCCGCGAACCGGACGGGCCCAGCATTGTCCCTGAGCCTAGCGAGGAATTCGTCTTGACCCCGCACATTCAGGCTCTGACGGACCGGGCATTGAGTTATCTGGATGTCGGATATGGAGTCCATTTCGCCGGCCCGGCAGGGACCGGGAAGACGACCCTCGCCT
>JAIQGB010000477.1 GCA_020072905.1 Terriglobia bacterium
ACCCGCATCTCCGGGGAACCATATGCATGCTCCTTTCAGAGGACTGTGCTCCCTCGCTTTGATGCACCTTTTGCAACTCGAGTTCGCGCTCCTGGATTCAAAGGGGGCCACATTGTCCACCGGCTGACGGACACTTCGCAGGGGCAATTCGCGAACCGCCCCTACAGCCAGGGCTCGGCGTCGGGTTGCATCACGTGGGGATTCTCGGGGTCGGTTGCCCAGCGCTGAGGGTTGGTCCGGATGTATTCGCGGATGATTTCCAGTTCCCGATCGCTGCGGATGATGTGCTCGAAGTAGTCGCGTTGCCAGAGGCGGCGGCCCTGCCGTTGGAGCAGTACATTCACTGCCCTCGCAGCCGTCGATTTGAAAACCCGAACCGTGTCCACGAGCGTAGGGGCACGGCTTGCCGTGACCTTTGCCGTAGGGGCGATGCTTGCATCGCCCTCCCTGGGCGGGGCAAGCCCCGCCCCTACGATATGTATGATCCCGTGGAAATGATTGGGCATCACCACGTGCTCATCAAGGAGCACGCTGGGAAACCGGCTGGGCAGATTTCGCCATGCTCGTCGCACAATTTGCCCCGCCTCGTTCAAATTCATTTCGCCGTCAACCACTTCACCCAACAAATGCTGTGTGTCCTGCACGCACACCGTCACGAAATACCACCCGGGTCGGGCGTAATCGTAGCCTTTCAGACGGATCGAACGACGATGATGGATTTTCGGGTCGTAGGCCACGGCGGCGGATTGTATCGCACATGGTAGGGGCGATGCTTGCATCGCCCTTCTTGGGCAGGGCAAGCCCCGCCCCTACAATCGCCTGAATCCTGCCTTCCTTGCCAATCCCGGGGATGCCCCGTACAATGGATAATCAGGGCTGCGGGCAGGGCAGCAGTCCCGAAGCTGCATGGGCGCGACAGTACAATACGTTTTAGGGAAGATCATCGGGACGCAGAACGAGCGGGAGCTGAAACGGCTCGGGGCGCGGCTGGGGGAGATCAACGCCCTCGAGCCGGAGATGGTCAGACTCCCCGACTCGGAATTCCCTCTGCGCACGGCGCGCCTGAAAGAACGCGCCGCCCAGGGTGAACCCCTCGACAATTTGCTCCCCGAAGCCTTCGCGCTTTGCCGCGAGGCGGGCCGGCGCACCATCAGCATGCGCCACTTTGACGTGCAGTTCATCGGCGGCATGGTGCTCCACGAGGGCAAGATCGCGGAGATGAAGACCGGCGAAGGCAAGACGCTGGTCGCCACGCTGCCCGTCTATTTGAATTCACTCGCGGGCAAGGGCGTGCACGTCGTCACCGTGAACGACTACCTCGCCAAGCGCGACGCGGCGTGGATGGGGCCCATCTACCGGCTGCTGGGGCTGACGGTGGGGGTGATCGTCCACGACCTCGACGACGCCGAGCGGCGCATCGCTTACCACTGCGACGTCACTTACGGGACGAACAACGAGTTCGGGTTCGACTACCTCCGCGACAACATGAAGTTCGAGCTCGGGGATTGCGTTCAGCGGCCGCACCACTTCGCCATCGTCGACGAAGTGGACTCCATCCTCATCGACGAGGCGCGCACCCCGCTCATCATCTCCGGCTCCTCGGATGAATCCACGGAGAAGTATTTCCGCATCGACAAGGTCATCCCGCATTTGACCCCCGTGACCGATTACGAAATCGATGAGAAACGCCGGCAGGCCATGTTCACCGAGTCGGGCAACGTCAAGGCGGAGAAAATGCTCGGGCTCGAGAACCTCTACGACCCCGCCAACGTCGAATACGTCCACCACCTGCAACAGGCGCTGCGCGCCCACACGCTCTACAAGCTCGACCGCGATTACGTGGTGAAGGATGGCGAGGTCGTCATCGTCGACGAGTTCACGGGACGCCTGATGCCCGGGCGGCGCTGGAGTGACGGCCTCCACCAGGCCATCGAGGCCAAGGAAGACGTGAAGATCGAGCAGGAAAACCAGACCCTCGCCACCATCACCTTCCAGAACTACTTCCGCATGTACAAGAAGCTCGCCGGCATGACCGGCACGGCGGAAACCGAGGCGGCGGAGTTTGAGAAGATTTATAAGCTGGAAGTTGTCATTATCCCGACGAATAAAACCCTGATCCGGCACGAGCACCCCGACGTCGTCTACCGCACGGAGCGCGAGAAATTCAACGCCGTGATCGAGGAGATCAAGGAATACCACCTGCGCGGCCAGCCGGTGCTGGTGGGCACCATCGCCATCGAGAAATCCGAGAAGCTGAGCGCCACGCTGCGCAAGAGCGGCATCCTGCCGCAACAGTTGCAGGAACTGGCGCGCGCCGGGGGGCTGGAAGGGCCGAAACTGGGATTGTGGGCCCAGCAGCTCGCCGCCCGGCACGCCGCGGCCATCGAGTGGCTGATCCGCGCCGGCATCACGGCGTCGGAGGCGAAGAAGACGCTCGAGGAGCGGCGCTTCCAGGCGCTCGCCAAGGGCACCAGCGTCAACAGCAATCGCGGCGAGTACCTCCGCGCGCTGCTCCGTCAGTCCGCGGAAAACTACGCGCGCCGCGAGTTGCCGGTGGCCACGAAATAGAAAGGACAGTTCTGGTTTTCCAACGCCGCCAGGATTTTCTTCATACCCAGACCATAGGCATCGGCCTTGATGACGCCGGCGACCCGGCAGCCCGGTCC
>JAIQGB010000478.1 GCA_020072905.1 Terriglobia bacterium
GTAGAATCTATCGCCGTCCGCGTGATAAATGCGAAAACAGGGAAACCGGTGTCTAACAGGACCGTCTCGGTCTCGTATACGAATCCCCCGCACGGATATTCCACCCGCGTCGACTCGAAAACAACCTTGCAGGGGACAGCCTGGTTCAAGCTGAACGAGCGGCCGTCTCGGCTGATGGTTCACCCCCTATTGAGGAGTTGGACGCTCTGCTCGCCGGATGAATTCTCCACCGAGGAGATACTGCGGCAGGGGGTTGTTGCCGACAATAAGTGCGACCCGACAGGAAAAGTAAGGAAAGCGTTTAGTGCCAGACCCGGCGAGCTTGTCATCTTTGCGGCATACGGAAACCTCTGGAAACACATTTGGGGACGGCTGCCTAGGCAGTAACCCCGTGCTACCCCCAACGTGCGGGTAGCCACGGCACCGCTCTTGTGCCGTGGGCTTTTGTGCCGAAGCGAGTAGCGCGGACCTCCGTCCTTGACGTCCGCGCTACTCGCTGAAGTTAAGGATTGCGTGAGATTCGAATTGAACACCATACGCAGGGTGACACTTGATAGATTTCTAGTAGTCGGCACAGCGTTGCTGCTAGCCGGCCTCCTATTTGGTTCTTTTGCGCTCACGGACAAGTTCCACATTGGCTATAAGTGGAACTGGGCGATATGGTTTGGGGTTAGTTCCTTTCTGATCGTGGGATTGAAGCTCCGGCCGAAGGCCAAGCAACGAGGATTCATAGCCTTTTGTTCTGCGTGGTTTCTAGTCCATATGCTGATAATGATTATGGCTGCCTCTCGCCTTCCGTTGCTCATTTCCACGTTGCCCGTGGTCTTCGAGCTGTGGTTGGGGCTTGCAATTGCGTATCGGCTCTTTGGATTACCACCGAAGCACAAGAAATAGCAAGCAAGGCTTTGCGTGCCGGGGAATGATGCCGAGGGCTCGAATTCGAGTTCGCGGGTCGGAGGGCCACCTGACGCGGTCGATGATCAAACCACAGCGTTGCTGCGGCACTGCCGCGCTCCTACCGGAATACTCTTTGACGCTGGACCATCGCCGGTCTTGTGGGCGGCCTACCAAGCCGGCTTTGACGGGGTTCCCGTGAAGGTACTCGGCCTTCTCGCGGGCTGGCGCAGACTGTCGCTCTTAACGGTCTGCGATCTCGCGGAGCGACTGGTGGTCAGGACATTGAAGCTCATGGAATCGAAGATCAGGGCAGAGACAATTCCCTTCGGGAGATCGCAGCCCCCACAAGCTCGGGGTCTGCGCCAGCCCGCCATCTTCGGCATGTTCAAACACCATCAGCTCTTCGACGGCGCAAAGGCCTACGCCCTCGCCTCGCTCGCCACACCTTCGCCCGTCGCCCAGGAGGTCGCATGAGTTCAACTCACTTTTTCCCTTTACAGCCAAGAGAGAATCTACCCGCTCACCGACTCTTCGCGAATCGCGGCGATTAGCCAGCCGAGCTCGCACGGACGTGCGTGGTCTTGTTCTCTTCAATCTTGACCTTCTGTTCGAGTTCCGAGCTTCCGGCCAGTGAAACAACCTTCAAGTCATAGTCGCCGGGGGTAATCATCAGCCCTTGAGAGGAATTGTTGAATTCATCAACGTGGCCCATGAATTTGCCGTTGAGGTATACGGCGCTATACATGCCGGTTGCGGCTTCAATTCGAAGGGTGCCATAAGGCGGGTGAGGAGTGAGCGCGTCATGCAGAGAATGTTTTAGAGTCGTCGTTTTGCCCGCCACGATTTTCACTTTGGTGGAGAAGTCCTGCCAGCGGGGGTCGCTTAAGGTTATTTCGTGTTCGCCCGCTGGGAGCGCGTACCAGCACGACCAGCCAAGGATGTGTGCCGGCCCTACATATTTGCCGTCTACGAACACTCCGGCAGCGTTGGGGTTGACCTTCAATTTCAGGTGCCCAGTGCCGCTGTCTTGCGCTGAGACAGAGAGGCTGCCCAGCAATATGATCAGGCAGGCCCCAAGCATAAAGACATGTAAGCGTTCTGCTGTGGTTCTCATAGTGCCTCCGGATTTTTAAGAGCTGATATTCCTACTGCCATGTTAACGCACTCTACTCCCAATAGCAACGGAAATGCGGGTGTGTGTCGTTAGCAGATGAAATGCCCGGTTGAATTGACACGTGATCTGTCCGCTTTGGGCGGTCGGGGGATAAGGGGGTAACGCAGACCTCGGTTTTCGGAGGTCCGCGGCCTTTGCGCGGACGAGCCGCAGACCTTTTGGAGCAGGTCTGCGCTACTCGCTTCCGGCTATCGAAGATTGGCCCAACAAGTTGGAACGACGCTAGCGGAAGACGGCGTCCAGGACTTTGCGGACCCACTCGGTATTCCACTCGTAGGAGGTTTCCCAGCTCTCCCGGTGGTCCCATACCCTGCGGAGTCTGCGCCAGTAGCGCTCCCGGGAGTCAGCGGCGGCAGGCATCGCCGGGAACTGGCTCGTATCGATCTTGAACTCCGGCGGAGGTTGCTCCGGCAGCTCCGAGCCGTAGAGGTAATTCCACTGCAGGGCCGTCTCGGCCCTCTGCCAGTAAGCCAATGCCAAGTCGTGTTCAACCGCCTTGCGCTCGGCGTCCCACTCCGGGCGGGGATTGATGAACTCGGCGGGCGGATTGTCAGCGAGCCGCGCGACGGGGCGGATGAAAAGGTACGCCAGGACAGCGGCGCGGGTCTGCCGCGATCAGACGGCGGTTGGTAAGGCGACCAGAAACTCCAGGCCCGCCCGACGGCCCTTCTCAGCCTCGGGGCTGCCCACCCAGATGACGCGGGCACGGACCGCGTACTTGAGGCCCTCGCTCGGAACAACTTCCACAAGCTGGCCTGCTTGCAGATCCGCTTCCGCGTACAGTCCCGCCCCATACTGGGACAAATCTGAACTCTGGGCTTGCACCTCCGTCTTTTCACCGGCGGAGTCAAGGATCAAGACGATGGCGAGTTTTGCCGGCAGACGCCCGGCGCGACGCTGTGCGTGCTCATTCATGCGATAAGGATAGAAGGAACCTGCCTCCTGGGCAAGCTTTCATGATGAGTAACCCCTTGAGAGCTCACCCCCCTGGCGCGGAGCCCGGCGCGAAGGATAAGCGTCCAGGCTTACGGGGTCTCTTTGACGGAGGGCGGGATTCTCAGGAGAACACGGAGCTGGCCCAACAAGTCTTGCTGGATACGATGCCGGGGCACATGTTGAAGGCAATTGTGCTCGATCAAGTCGAGGGTCGCGGCATCAGCCACCTCACCGGTTATGACCAGCACGCGGCCAACGAGGTTGGGGCGGATCTCCTGGATCTGCGGGAGCACGTTCTCAGCATTGACGTTGGAGCACCGCAGATCGAGGAGGACGGCGTCGAATTCTTCGCGTCGGATCTTGGCGAGCGCCTGTTGGCCATCAGGAGCCGCGTCGCCCTCACAGCCCAGGCCGGCCAACAACACGTAGAGAATATTCCGCACCGCCGGTTCGTCTTCGATGATCAGAACCCTGCGGTACTGCGGCGTCCGGCTCATGATAGGCTTCGGCTTCACCCTCCCCCCGCGGTCATTCGTTGCCGGTCAGGACACGACGTTGAGATTGCCAGCGCGGACCACTTCCACTCGGTAGCCCACGACGTTGGCGAAGTATTCCAGGATGGCTGCTAGCTTCAGAGCGGCCGGCTTCACTTGCAGCCCAAGAGAGTGACGCAAGCTCATCGCGAAAAACAGCAGGTGGCAGTAACTCGAAAGGAAGCGTTCTTCAACAGAGACGCGGTAAGCGCCGGGGGCCTCCACCTTGCGAAGCAGGAAAGTCAAAGCCTTGTAATCGCAGGCGAGAGCCAGCCGCAACTGTTCGTACTTGATTCCCTGATCCTCTTCCTCAAGCGCCGCGCGCAGGGTCGGGAATTCCAATCCATTGGTGTTGACAATGAGTTTGAAATAGGCGTGCTTGAATTCCCGGCGCAGGATCCGCTGGCTGACTGCTTGCAGGAAGAACATGAACAGCGCAGCGGAAGTGACCAGAACGAGCGCAGCAAGAATCATGCACAACCCCCCTTTGGAACGCCCCAGTCGGTTCTTGAGGGCACAGCCATCCTAGACAATCCTCTTCGTCTGCGCAAGAGTACCAAAGTACCCCTTCATGAGGTTTCTCTAATGCTCGGGTCGAGGACCCACCCGGTCCGTGGCCCACACGGAAATGGTGGGTCGGACCCAGCCGGATCAATGTGCGGGAAGGGCCGACGGGAGTGTCAGCCGGGTGCCCTGGGGCACCGGCCACCGCCCGCCGCCTGGATTCGTCCTAATTCGGCAGTCGCCGTTTAGGCCGGAGCTGATAGTCGTCGATGATCGCCGCGATGCCCCGTTGTGATCCCTTGCGGCGCTGGCGCACGACCTCACCCCGGCAGATCAATTCCATCGGAACTCGGGTCACTTCGGCAGGCAACTGGACAGAGAAGGTTACCTGGGTGCCCAGCCGCAAACGCGCGGGGATGGTGATGAAGAGCCCGTTCCCACTTAGATTGGCGGTTCTCCCCTGGGCCTGTTGACGCTTCCCCGTCGCAGCCTTCCACCGTACGTGTACGGGCAATTGCAAAGGAACTCGACGACTGCCGCGATCCTCATGCATGGAGGCATGATACCGCACTTTCAAGCCAAGGGGTTAGACCCGATTTGCTGGTTATCCAATCAATAAAATCAGGCTGCCTCGAACAGGCGCTTTCGTGAGATCAGGCTGAACGTCACCGCTCGCACAATCTGAATCCAGCCAACCCGCTGATTGCCGTGTCCCCTCCTCGGCTCGCGCTGGTTTCCCGACAGCGGGAGCGCGCGAGACCCGGGTGTTGCTTTCACCCCCGGTCGGCGCCTCACACCGCAGGATTGTGTGCTTTCCGTTGCACGCTAATCTTCGAGCGTGGAGAGGTCGCCAGTGGGAAGCTTTAGTTCCCACGCCTTCAGGACGCGGCGCATGATCTTGCCGCTGCGGGTCTTGGGGAGTTTTTCGCGGAACTCAATTTCCCGCGGCGCGGCGTGTGCGGCGAGCTTGCTCCTGACGAACTGCGCGATTTCCTGTTTGAGCTCCTCGCTCGGCTTGTGACCTTCGCGGAGAGCGATAAATGCCTTGATGATCTGCCCGCGCACCGGATCGGGTTTCCCGATCACGCCCGCTTCGGCCACCGCCGGGTGCTCCACCAAACAACTCTCCACTTCAAA
>JAIQGB010000479.1 GCA_020072905.1 Terriglobia bacterium
GGCGCGACTCTCACCGCCGAACTCCGCTTGGTAGTCGCCGGGAGCGCCGGCGAGCGCGTGCAATCCGCCGCCGCGCTGCTGGCCAAGGCCGCGCTCGCGGCGGGACTCTACGCCACGCAGAAGAACGACAACCCGGTCACACAGGGCACCGGCTTTTCGCTCTCGGAAGTCTGCCTGAGCCCGCAGCCCATCGAATACACGGGGATGGAACAGCCCGACGTGATCATTGTGGTCAGTGCCGACGGCCTGAAAGAACTCACCATAAACGGCACGCTGGCGCGAGCGCGAGCGGGGACTCTGGTGGTGATGGATGAGGAATTGGAAGCGCCGCCCATACAAGGTCGCGTCGTTCGGCTGGCCCTGCGGAAGAAAGCCTCGCCGCAACGCGCGGCACTCGCCGCCATCGCTGCCTGGCAGACGCTATCTCCGGCCCTGCCACCCACCGCCTGGGACGCCGCGATTGAGACGCTCACGGCAGACCGTCGTACGCCGCTCCGCGAGGCATTCGCGCTCGGCGGCGAACTCGTTACGCCTTCGGGGTGACCTGCGGTAGTTTCTCCCACCGCAAGGCCGGTCAGTTGGGCTCTCGATACGTAGCCACAAGTTATTCTATTGTTCGCGCTCGTCGACCGCGGCAAGATCACGCAAGATGATTCAGATGGGGAGTTGGATACAAGACGTTCGCTACGGCCTTCGGATGCTGGCGAAGGGTCCTGGATTCACCGCCACCACCGTGTTGACCCTGGCGCTGGGCATCGGGGCCAACAGCACCATCTTCAGTTGGATCAACTCCACGATGCTCACCCCCATTCCCGGAGTCGCGCGCACCAGCGACATGGTCACCGTGATGAGGGGAGAAGTCAGTGAGCACCCTAGCCCACCGTTCTCCTACCCTGATTATGTGGACCTGCGGGAGAGGACCAGGAGCTTGTGGGGCCTCCTGGCGTATCACGACGATTTCGTGTCACTCACCGGCAACGCCAAGCCGGAGCGCATCTACGGGGCGGTCGTCTCCGCGGACTATTTCGATGTGCTCGGCGTGAAGCCCATCCTCGGCCGTGGTTTCCTACGGACCGAAGAAGAGAAGCCCGGAAGCATGCCGGCCGTGGTGATCAGCTATGGCCTCTGGCAGAGCCACTTCGGCGGGGAGCGCTCCGTTATCGGGAAGGCAATTCACCTCAACCGGACTTTGGGCACGATTGTGGGAGTGACTCCTCCGGACTTTCAGGGCTGCAAGACCGGGCTGCGAACCGACCTTTGGGCTCCCTTGGTTTACGGTGGGGATCGATTTAACCAACGCGGCGCCTTCTGGCTCAACGTGCTCGGAAGACTCAAGCCCGGCGTCCATCGCCGGCAAGCCGAACAAGAACTTAACCTCCAAATGCAGCGGATCGTCGAACAGTTTCCCGACTCGCACCGCGGCCCCAACCAGATCACGCTGGACCCGCTGTGGCGCTCGCCCTTTGGAGCGAACGTCTACATGTACAAAAGCCTGCCGATGTTGCTGGCGCTGGCGGGGGTGTTGCTGTTGCTGGCCTGTGCCAACGTGGCGAACCTGCTGCTCGTGCGCTCTGTGGGGCGGCGGCGCGAGGTCGCCATCCGTCTGTCGATGGGCGCGAGCCGCTGGCGGCTGGTGCGCCAGCTCCTTGTGGAGAGCCTCCTGCTGGCCTTGGCCGGCGGCGGGGCGGCCATGCTGCTCACGAGATGGACCGCCCGCACTTTCGCATCCTTCTTTCCGCGCACCGCGAGTCTACCGCTCACGCTCAATGGGCACGCCGACCGCGCTGTGCTTCTCGTGACGTTGGGCATCTCGATCTTGACCGCATTGATCTTCGGCGGCTTGCCGGCGCTGCGCACCTCCAGGCTCGCCCCCATTGCGGTCCTGAAGGAGGAGACAGGCAGCATGACGGCCGGGCAGCACAAGTCGCGGCTCTCCAGCGCGCTGGTCGTAGCGCAAATCTCCCTTTCGATGCTCCTGCTGATTTGCGCCGGTCTGTTCACGCGCAGCCTGCAAAACGCCCAGCGGTTGGATCCCGGTTTCGACCCCAAGCATGTGCTGCTGGCGTGGTACGAGCTCGGCCCCATGGGCTATTCGGCAGCTCAAGGCATTGCGTTCGACCGGCAGTTGCTCACGAAGCTCGAAGCCCTGCCGGGGGTTGATTCCGTGACCCTGGCGGATTTCTCGCCGCTCAGTTTCACCCTTCATAGCGACGATGTTCAACCCGATGGCTATCTACCCCAGCCCGGCGAATCGATGGAAATCGATCGCGCCGCGGTAGGTCCGAACTACTTTCGGACCCTGCGCACTCCGCTCGTTGCGGGGCGTGACTTTGCAGCCCAGGACGGCGAGAAGTCGCAGCCGGTGGCCATCGTCAATCAGGAGTTTTGCGCTCGCTACTGGCCGGGCGAAGACGCCATCGGCAAGAGGATTAGCTTCTATGGCCGCTGGTTCACGGTCGTAGGTGTGGCTCGAAATGGCAAGTACCGCCGCCTGGTCTATGCCCCGACGCCCGCCATTTTTCTGCCGCTGTTCCAGGACTACCGAGATCCGGTGATCATCCACGCGCGGGTGTCGGGAGATCCGCAGGCTTACGCCTCGGCGGTGGAAAGAACTGTCCACGAACTCAACGCCGATCTGCCGGTCTTCGGGGTAACA
>JAIQGB010000075.1 GCA_020072905.1 Terriglobia bacterium
ACCGGCGCGGATTCCCGTCGCTGTCTGTTCGAAGTGGTCGAACAGCTTGCCTTGCTCCTCCTCGGCGATACCTGGTCCGGTGTCCTCGACGTCTGCCACCAGCCGCATACGGCCGTTCGACCGCCCGCGGACTCCGACGCGCAGAGCAATGCCCCCCTGTTGGGTGAACTTTACGGCGTTGCCCAACAGGTTGATCAGCACCTGTCTCAATTTGCCTTCGTCCGACACGACGTATTGAGGCACGTCCACGTTGCGCGTCGCGGTGAAAGAGAGCTTCTTGGCGTCTGTGCGGACACGGAACATCATCTCCATATCGTCTAGAAGCGAGTGAAGATCAAAGAGGCTTGGATTTAGCGAGGTGCGCCCTGCTTCGATCTTCGACATCTCCAATATATCGTTTATCAGCGCGAGCTGGTGGGCTCCGCTTCGGTTGATGGCGTTCACGCGTTGCCAGGAAATTGCCCTTTGCACGGCTTGCTTCCTCGGCAGTCACTTTGGCTTTCCGCAGCTCCTCTTCCGCTTGCTTGTTCTGGGTAATGTCGCGGAAGTACCAGACTCTCCCATAGTAGATGCCGTCGGACCCGAGCATCGGTGCGGAATAGCGGTCGAACGTCCGGCCGTCAACAAGAGCGATTTCATCGCGACTGGTCTCAATGAGGTTGTCGTAGAGGTAATTGACCTTGGCGATGAACTCCTCGGGACTGACCAGCATAACCAGCACCGACTGCAGCGCCCGCTCATCAGAGCGCGACTCGACGACCTCGTTTGGGATGCCCCACATCTCCACGAAACGCTGGTTAAAGGAGATCATTTTCCCGTTCATATCCACCACGAGGATCCCGTCAAGGGATACTTCCTGCTGGGTGGAGAGGAGAACGTTTCGAAGCTTCAGCTCCTCCTCCGCGTGCTTTCGCTCAGAGATGTCCTCGATCATGCCGTCGAAGTACTCGACCTCGCCCCGGGAATTCCGAACTACTTTGGTCGTGATACTTCCCCAGAAGGGCGTGCCGTCGCGCTTCTTCAGATGCACCTCCACTCCGGCAACCTGGTCCTGAGCCAGAAGGCGGTCGGAGAAGGCCTTCCGTCCGGCCGGGTCTACCCATGTGTCACCTGACCTCACTTTCATGAACTCCTCAGCTGAGGCATAGCCAAACATGCGCGCAATCGCAGGGTTGGCTGTGATCAACCGTCCCTCCGGCCACGGAGTGTTCCGGTACAACCCGACAGGCAGATTGGAGATCAGGGTGCGGTAGCGCTCTTCACTTGCTAGCAACGCTTCCTCCGCCTTCTTGCGATCCGTTATGTCGCGGATAATCTCAATCGCTCCGCTGATCTTTCCGGTGTGGTCAAAAAGCGCCGCCGCTTTGGCTGCCAGATAGACTTGGTTGCCTTGCAAGGACAGGGGCGCCTCGCCACTCACGCCCCTATCGTCAATTCTCATGTTCAGGTAAGCATCTCCCACCCGAGTATCCCGAGATAGGGCGTAATCAATGAGGATGGGGCGTCTCTCTCCGTAAAACGGAAGGGCGTACTCGTGGTCGCCCTTCCCCAGGATATCCGTTGCCTTCACTCCGGTCAGCGCCTCCATTGCCTGATTCCAGGCGATGACCTTCCCTTCGTTGTCAACAACGAATGTGGCATCCGGAAGAAAGCTAATGATGCTGGACAGTCTCTGTTCGGATGCCTTCTGCGCCTCCTCTGCTCGCCTACGCTCTGTAACGTCTTCGATGGTGCCCTCCACGAACCGGGGCCGTCCCTGCTCGTCGCGGACTAGCCGTGCGTGGATGCTCGCGGTAAACGTGCGCCCGCCGGCCCGCTTGAACTGGGTCTCGAAGCCGGTGACGGGTCCGTCGAGAACAGCCTCGAGCAGTCGCTGCCGGTCCTCGGGGGATTCGTAGAGGTTGACGAGCCCGAACTCGTTTAACTGTTCCAAGGACTCGAATCCCGACAATTTCAGCAGAGCGGGGTTGGCTTCTGTGATGCACCCTTCGACAGTGGTACGGATAACTCCTATCGGCGCCCCGGCAACGAACTCGCGCCATCTGCTCTCCGCGGCGCGCACCGCTTCTGCCGCCCGCCGTCGCTCTGTAACGTCCTCGACGGTACCCTCCACGAACCGGGGCTGTCCCTGCTCGTCGCGGACCAGCCACACGTGGATGCTTGCGGTAAACGTGCTCCCGTCGGCCCGCTTGAGCTGGGTCTCGAAGCCGGTGACGGGTCCGTTGAAAACAATCTCGCGCAGTCGCTCCCGGTCCTGGGGAGATTCCCAGAGGTTGACAAGCCCGCATTCGTTCATTTGTTCCAAGATCGCGAATCCCGACAATTTCAGCAGAGC
This sequence comes from Terriglobia bacterium, assembly GCA_020072905.1. Lineage (GTDB taxonomy): Bacteria > Acidobacteriota > Terriglobia > UBA7540 > UBA7540 > JAIQGB01. The sequence continues at coordinate 2,336 of JAIQGB010000075.1, forward strand.
GGGGTTGGCTTCAATGATATGCCCTTCGACGGTGGCGCGGATAATGCCTATCGGCGCGCCGCTAACGAACTCGCGCCATCTGCTCTCCGCGGCGCGCACCGCTTCTGCCGCCCGCCGACGCTCGTCGATCTCGCTCAAGAAGAGAGCATTGGCTCGCGTCGTGTGCACAGCACAGACGAAAATAACGAGAGTCGCCACAACTGCGAGCGCGGTTAGCAAGACTCCCAACCAACGATAAACGGCAAGGCCCGAGGCCCAGCGATTGGCGTCTATGTCAAGCCCCAGTACTGCAACCACCGCTCCCGTCCTTGCGTCTCGCACCGGAGCGAGGCCCGAGACCCATACACCCCGGTGGTCTTTGTACGGTCCTTCGACCACAGCCTGCCCCGAGGTGAATACCCGGCGAAATCCCGGGCCGGCATCGTCGTAGACCTTTCCCGGCGGCGCGTGGCCCTCGCTATCGGCTGGCTCTGCATCGGCCAGGAAGACGACCTGTCCTCCTCGCAGTGCAGCGAGGTAGACAAACCGCGCGTCTGCGTTGGCCTCTTGAAGGCGCCTGAGGTCCTTGCGCACCTCTTCGAAAACCGGCTTACCCTGGTCGCTGGCCAGACCCTGAAGGGTCCCAACACGATCCCAGGTGCGACTGGCAGCAGCCGTGACAATACGTGCGGTCAGGGATCGCGTGGCATCATTCTCCGCGCGCGTCACGAGCACTCGGGTAAGCAAGAATCCGGAAATGAGAGCGACGAGTAGAGTGGCCAGCCCTAGCAACAGCGACCTGCCACTGAGGGGGGGGACTTTTCATGATTTTCTCTCACTGTGGCGAAGTTGGGCGTATTGTAGTCCCGGATCCCAAACTTGACAACTGCGTGCCTACCCTTCTCCTGGATCTCGGGAAGAAACTGGGATCTCTCAAGTCGTTTTCGAGGGAAGATCGGCGGCGCATCCGGGAGGTGCTGGAACTCATCGTCGGAGGACAAGAGTTGGACTTTGCCCGATTCGGTCATGCTACGGACGGCTATCGAATCTCGAAGGCACTGGCATTTTCGTAAAAGGTTCGACCCGTTGCTGGATCCATGGCTTTGCACTTTAGCTGGCAGATGCCCGCAGGGAGGTCGTTCGTGACCTTGAATGTCTTTAGCGGTTCAAGGTTCATGCGGGAACCAGGCGTCAAGACTAGCGATCCGTCGGCACCCAACGAAAATACCGCGATTGGGCTCTTGCCTGGGATTTCCAACCATATCTTGAGTTCGAGAGTTGCAGTTGAAGCGGTCATGTTGGCTATGCGGGCCACGTCAGCCAGAAGATGCTTGAGCGCTATTCCCACGTCCGGCTAGATGCCAAGCGCCGGGCTTTGGACGCACTCGCAACTAAGCGGGCGGATAGTCCGAATCAGGGGACTTCTGAGGGGGCTTACGTCACAAACTACGTCACAAAAGCCGAGTCTGAGGGATTGTCTAGCTTGCAAGTTATTCAGGAAGCTGGCGGGGACGACGGGACTCGAACCCGCGACCTCATGCGTGACAGGCATGCGTTCTAACCAGCTGAACTACGTCCCCCTGAGAACAGTGGAGAGTGACAAGTGGCGAGTGACAAGCAAAAGCTGCAGTTCTTGCCGCCAGGCGCACCGCTCTCCGGCGTAGCGTGAGTGAGAAGTTCTTGCAGTGACTCGTCACTCGTCACTTCCCACTCATCACTAGTCTTTCAAGTGGTGGGCGGTATCCGGCTCGAACGGATGACCTTCTGCTTGTAAGGCAGACGCTCTGACCAACTGAGCTAACCGCCCGTGATTCGCTGCAACCCGGCCTGCACTGAACACGCCGGCCGCCCCCACGACAGCACGCCAACCTTGACACTTCCAAACCTAAGAATATACACTGGCCTGTCTCGGGCGTCAAGGACGGCGCCCTTTATCCATGCACCTGCCCCGCGAGTTTGTGGCCTACATGGCCAAGCAGCTCCTCAAGCGGCTCAGCGAAGCCAAGCTGGTCCAGTACGAGCAGCCGGAGTATGTCACAGAGGTTATTTCTCAGGTGATGCTAGATGAACTTACCATCGAGGATCGCATTAATGATGAGGTGCGGAAAGTTCTCGAGGAGCATGGCGAGGAAATGAAACAAATGGGCGCCTCCTACGAGGAGATGTTCAAAAAGGTGAAGAAGCAGCTCGTCCGTGAGCGGAAGGTGATTCTCTAGTCCTCCTTAGCCTCTATGAAGCTGACCCGCGAGAAGGTCATCCAGCTTTCACACCGCATCATGGCGGCGGTTGACGAACTTGACGAAGTCGAGATCTTCGACGAGCCCAACAACATTCGTCAGGAAATCGTCAAGATTTTTAACGATATTCTTCACGAGGAAGAAAAAATCGACCAGACCGTCCGCCAGCGCATCACCTCCCAGAAACGCACGATCCCGGAGGGCGGCGCGGAGTGGGACATCCTCTACCGGAAGTACTACTCCGATGAACTGCGCAAGCTGGGAATCGTTCCTGCCACGGCCCCCCGCATGTAGCACCCTGCGCCGAAGGTCCGCGCAAAGGAAGGCAGCCCCCACGCGGAAGCTGTTTCCCGGAAAGGATGGGGAAGTCCCTTTTGCTCAGTCGCGCCGGCGCAGCACGGGCGGCTTATCGTCCGTTTTATCCTGGCCACCCGTTGTGGTCTGAGTATCCGTCTCGGTCCGGTCCGTGGACTCGCGCTTGCGGAGTGTGGGCCCTTCTTTCTTTTCGTTCCGGCGGCGGTTGGTGAGAATCGTCTGCAGGTGGGCTTTGACGTCGTCAAACTCGGAGGTGGAGACCAAGTACTGTTCGCGCTGGGGGAGAATCCGCTTGATTTCCTCTTCGGAGGAAATAATCCGCTCCGGCGTCGGCGGATGGCTGGCGAACACCGAGGGGACGCTGCCCGGGCTGCGGCGGTCCTGCTCGATGATCTTGGAGAAGAAGGTGACGTAGGCGGTCGGGTCGTACCCCGCCTTGTACATGTATTGCAGGCCGAGCATGTCGGCTTCGGCCTCCGCCCCCCGGCTGAACTTCAGGAAAGCGAGGGGGACCGCGATGTTCAGAGCGTTCGCCGCGCCGAGATAGACCGGATAGGACATGGGCGTGAAGATGAGGGGAATCATGGCGTACTGGAGGAGCGTGGCCTTGGTCATCTGCGACGCCCAGTGTCGCGCCGCGGCGTGGGCGATCTCGTGCGCGACCACTCCTGCCACCTGGGCCTCTTCATCCGCGGCAAGGAGGAGGCCGCTGTTGACGTAAAGGAAGCCGCCCGGCAGCGCGAAGGCGTTCAGGTCGGGCGAATCGATCACCTTCACGGTGAGGGGAATTGCCAGGTCGGAATTGCGCGCGACATTCTGGGCCAGGCGGTTCACGAACTCCGTGACCACCGGGTCGGTGACCAGTTTCGCGGAGTGGTCGATCTCCGTGGCATACTGCTTTCCGATGCCGATCTCCTTTTCCTGCGAGATGATGCTGCGATGGGCCACCCGCCGATCCCCGATCGCATCAACGTCATGCTTCTTATCTTTGTCCGCCGCCAGGGCGGGCAGGCCAGCCCCCAGGAAGACAAAAACCAGGAACGAAACACGTGCGCGGGATACCTTCATGGCAGTCCTCCGGCAGCGCGGTATGAGCTCATTATACTCCAGACGCTCGGGCCGGGGCGAGGGATTCCAGCCCTCGTCTTTTCGTCAATCTCTCAGTCGTATTGTCGAACCGCCTGATCGACGACATGTTCGACCGGCTCCTGCTATTGACTGTACCTGCCGCCCCGGATAAAGTAGCGCGAAGCCTTTGTGCGCGGGATTTCGGGCTGGCGTGGACTCTCTCGAGCGGTGGGGGAGAACGAATCTGATCCAAGCGGTGTAGACCTGTGGCCGTTCCTTCGATTCGGCTGGGGCAACTCTGGAAGTTCAACGCGACCGGCGAAACTTGGCTGGTCACCAAGGTCTATTCGGAGGTTTTTACTTCCTACGCCGTCCTCCGCAAGGTGGGCGGAGGCGAGGCGGACCTCCGCCGCGTCAAGGTAGAAAAGACCGGTGACGGAGCAACCTTGCCGGGATTTGTCTTCGCGCAGGAATCGGAGGCGTTCTAACTCACCGGTGTCCGCGGCCACCGTCGCGGCACGAGGCACACTGCCGCGCCGATGGTGCTCCTCGACGCCGCCCGACTGAAACCGCCCTATGGTCTCTGCCATCCTGGAATTCCTCGCCCACTTCATCACTTCGTTCATTGACCGTGCCGGATATCTGGGCATCGTCTTGTTGATGGGAATCGAATCGGCCTGCATTCCCCTGCCTTCCGAAGTCATCATGCCGTTTTCCGGCTACCTGGTTTTCGTGGGCCGCTTCAAACTCGTCTGGGTCGCCGTGGCCGGGGCCGTGGGTTGCAACCTCGGCTCGCTGGTGGCCTACTTCATAGGCTCGTGGGGCGGGAGGCCGCTGGTGGAGCGTTACGGCCGCTACGTCCTCCTCACGCGCCACGACCTGGAAATGGCCGACCGCTTCTTCGCGCGCTATGGCGAGTGGGCGGTTTTCATTGCCCGCCTGCTGCCCGTCATCCGCACCTTTATCGCCCTGCCCGCCGGTATCGCCCGTATGAACGTGTTGCGCTTTCACGTCTTCACTTTCCTGGGATCGTTCCCCTGGTGCCTCGCGCTCGCTTATGCCGGACTCCGACTCGGTGAGCACTGGCCGCGGATGCGCGACTACTTCCATCGCTTCGACACCCTCCTGGGAGCTGTCATCGTGGTCGGCGTCGCGTGGTTCATTCACAACCGGTGGAAGAACCGCCTGCGCGCCACCCAATAGCCGCTTCGTAGCGCCGGGCTTCAGCCCGGCACCTGCCGCCGTGAAGGGCGGCGCAACACGCCGGCCGGTGCTGTTTGAGCAGACGCAAAAGGGTGTACACTCCGTCGAGACCAGAAAGCTTGGTTGGAACCCCCGTTGAGGCGAAACTGACATGGCCAAGGTAGAGGTGCGTTACACGGATTACTTCGCTCAGACGATCCAGCGGATGCGCGAGGACGGCCTGCTGCTGGTCACCCTGGGCGCGGACGGAAAACCCAACGTGATGACGATTGGCTGGGGAACGATGGGCGCCATCTGGTCGCGGCCGGTCTTCATCGTGCTCGTCAGGCCCTCGCGCTACAGCTACAGCCGGCTGGAACAGGTCGGCGATTTCACCGTCAATGTGCCTCCCCGGGAACTGGCCGTGGCGGTGAACCATTGCGGAACGGTTTCCGGGAGGGGTCACGACAAGTTTCAAGAGATGCGATTGACGCCGATTCCCAGCCGCGAGGTGAGCCCCCCCGTTATCAAAGAATGCGTGGTGCATTATGAGTGCCGGACGCTGCATCGGAATGACGTAGCGCCCGAGACGCTCAAGCAGGCGGTGCGCGAGGAGTTCTATGCGGAGGGAGACTTCCACCGCGTCTACTTTGGCGAGATCGTCGCCGCCTACGCCGACGAGGATGCCGCCCAGCGCTTGATCGCCCCACGACAGGGGGCGGTCAAGCCTTTTCCGTAGAGCGCGATTGGCGTCGGCGGGCGGGCAGGCAGCCTGCTGGGGAGCGCAAGTATCTCGCCCCCACGCGCCCCGCTTCGGCGCGAACCGCGCATGCTCCTCGTGGTTACTACCGTGGGAGTCCTCTGCGGCGACGCCGTTGACCGGCATCTTGCCCCCGAGGTCGAGTCACTCCTTGGTACTCCTCAGCGCCATGGCGAGCGCCTGTGCTTCTAACCGCTCGGCTTCTGCCGCACGGTTGTTGGCGCGGAGCAGGGCCGCGTAGTTCTTGAGAGTGACGGCGACCTCGCACGCGGGCGGCCGCGGAGATTTCCTGCAGATGTCCAACGCTTTCTGATACTCAGCCTCAGCCTCGGCCGCTCTGCCTTGCGCCGCACGGAGCAGGCCCACGTCGTTCAGGGTCTGGGCTACAGCGGGGTGGTGACTGCCCAGCGCCTTCTCGCGAATAGTGAGAGCGCGCTGCAGGAACGAGTCGGCTTCATCGTATCTGCCCCGGCGCGTGTCTAGGTCGGCGAGGGACGAGAGGCTTGCCGCGATATCGAGCTCATCGCTGGGAAGGAACTTCTGGCGGAGTTGAAGTGACTGCCTGAAAAGGCCTTCCGCCTCGTCGTAGTTGTTGCTCTTGGTGCGCATCATGGCGAGGACGCCGCGGTTATGCAGGCACTCGGCATAGGCAGCGTTTTCGCGACCCACCCATACCTCGGCGATCGCGCAGGCGCGCTGGAAGGAGACCTCCGCGTACTCGAGTCTCCTCTCGGTGACATATAGCATGCCCAACGCGTTGAGCGTCCGGACAGCACGCTCATTCCCGAGTTCGAAGGCTGCTGCTTCTCGGAGCGCCTTTCTCAGGTGTATTTCTGAAGCTGCGAAATCGCAGTTCTCGTATGCTTTGGTTCCGGCCTCAAATTCCTTTGTCCACCGTCCGTCGCGGTGCGCCTGTCCTGCCGCGATTTTCACCGGGAAGACAAGGAACACCACCGCGGCGATGAGCCATGGCGATCTCCGATTCTTCATCGCAGCTCCTCCACGCAGACGACGTGCACCGGATGGTCTGTATGACGCGGTTCAATCTCGCAACGATGCCTACACCGATTTCACCGGCATGTTCACGATGTCGTCCACTTGTGAGACCTCGCGGGTGACGAACGGCTCGCCGTAGCGGACGCCGATCATCAGGCCGAAGTGGCGCGCCAGCGACCCGACGGTCTCGCGCAGGTTGCCGCGGGCCGGGAAGAGGTTCTGCGTGTCCTTACGCGGCGAGAATTGGGACGAATAGCAGAGGATGGCCTTCAGCTTCTTGTCGAGTTGCGCGGTGATGTCCACGACGAAGGTGGGGCGAACGACGGGCACATAATACGTCGCGTAGATGATCTTGTGCGGGCGGTGCGGACGGCCCTCGAGGGGCAGGCGCGAGAGCCCGGCCAGGAAGCAGGCCTCATAGCCAATCCGTCCCGTCAGGTAATGGTCCGGATGGCGGCCTTCCCAGTAGGGCAGAATCACGGTGCGCGGCCGCAGGGCGCGGATTCGTTGCGCGATCTTCAGCTTGTATGCGCGATTGTCTTCGATTCCCGCATCCGGCAGATGGAGATTCTCGCGATGCGCAAGGCCCAGTACCTTCGCGGCCTTCGCGGCTTCGCGCTCGCGCAATACCGCATTGCCGCGTGAGCCGCTCTCACCCGCGGTCAAGTCGAGCACGCCGACCTTGTAGCCCGCCTCCGCCATCTTGATGATGGTGCCGCCGCAGGTCAGTTCCGTATCGTCGGGATGCGCGACGATGGAAAGAACATCAAGTTCCATGGTTCACTCCTCGTGACAGCCGCTTCAGAAATTCGGTCTCGTCCAGGCGGTATTTGAACGCTTTCTTGCCGTTTATGAAGACGACTGGGATTTCCTCTTTGAATCGCGCGTAAGCTTCTTGGTCCTCGAGGATGTTCACCTCGCGAAGTTGGAAGGCTTGACGCTGCTGCAAGGCTTGCAACTTCAGCTTGACCTCGTCGCACAAGCAGCAGCCCGGCTTGGTATAGAGCACCACCTCGGTCGCCGACATAAGGAATTCATGATAGGTGACAGGTGGAGATCGGTCAAGGAACGGCACTGGGGCGCGACGTGGCTCTCAGCTTGCCGGCTGCACATGACGACTCACCAGAGTCCCTGGCTGGTCGGGAGTTTTCAATTCCTCGCAGCGCAGCCTCTAGGCAAGCCGCTCCCGGCGTGATATCAATCTCTGCATGAAGAACAATCGACTTCTCGAAGGCCAGGTGGCACTGGTGACCGGTGCCGGTCGCCGCATGGGGCGCGTGATTGCTCTGGCGCTGGCGCGCGCTGGAGCGAGCGTGATCGTGAACTACAGCCGGTCTCGCGCCGGAGCGCTCGATACCGTTGGGGAAATCCGCGCGCTCGGAGTCGATTCCCTCGCCGTTCGCGCCGATGTGTCCAAGCCTGCGCAGGTGCGCGCCATGTTCCGCACCGTGGAGAGAAAGTTTGCTCGCCTCGATATCCTTGTCAACAATGCGGGCATCTTTTATCAGCGCAAATGGGACAGACTCTCGGAGAACGACTGGGACCGGATTCTGGGCACCAACCTGAAGGGGCCGTTTTTCTGCGCGCAGGCGGCAGCGCGAATGATGATGCGGCGCAAACGCGGCACGATTATTAACATCTCTTCGCTGGGCGGGCTTGAAGCCTGGCCGAGCTACACGCACTACTGCGCCTCGAAGGCCGGTCTCATCATGATGACGCGCTGCCTGGCGAAGGCCCTGGCGCCGCATATCCGAGTGAACAGCGTAGCGCCCGGCTCGATCCTCTTTCCCGGCGAGGAGCGCAGTCCCTGGACCGAAAACGTCCTGAAGACGACTCCTCTTCAAAAAGCCGGCGGCCCCGAGGACATCGCGGAGATGGTGCTCTACCTCGTGACGCGCGGCGATTTCATTACCGGACAGGTCATCGCGGTGGACGGCGGGAAATCCATTCCTTAGGGCAAGACCTATTTGCTGGCGGCAATCTCCTCGAGCAGCGTGCGCAGTCGGGCGAGTGAGACTGCGGCGCTGCCGAAGCGCAGCGCGTTGTAGAGGCGCGTGAATTCGAGGACGGGCCAGCTCAGACGCGTGCCGACGAAAGAGAAGGCGAACTCTCGCGGCGTCTGGGACAGCGGCTTGCGGAATCCCTTCTTGTGAAGCGTTTTGAGGAATCGGCCATAGGTCAGTGTGGCTTCGGCGGGGCTGAGCGCGCGGTCGCGACGGCGAAATCGCCAAGCCAGCAGAAAGCGGAGTTCCGCGATCGAATCGCCCTTTTCCGCCGCAATCAACGCGCCGAGAATCGCCAGCATGATCAGAAACACGAGCAGCTTATGTGACATCAGCCAGCCTTCGACGCGGTAGGCGAGCCGGATGGCCAGCCGCTGGAACCGCCGCACGCGTTTCTGAAAGTCTTGCTGGATTTGTCGCGAGTCCCTCTCCACGTCGCGCGCCAGTTGCGCCTGGTGAGCGAAGTCGTAGTTGATGATCCATTCGCTCCAGAACAGGCTTACCGCGTCAAGGTAATCATCGAAGGCCCCGGCGACGACGGGGTTGGGGTCGGCGGGCGTGGGATCGAAAGGGATCCAGCCGTAATCCGGGAAATACACTTCCACCCAACTGTGCGCATCGCGGCCGCGCACGATGAAGTCCTTGCCGACGCGATTGTAAGTTCCGGTCTGAAATCCATTCACGAGCCGCGCGGGGATTCCCTGGGTGCGCAACATCACGGCCATGGCGGCGGCGAAGTATTCACAATAGCCGCTGCGGGCTTGGAAAAGGAAGCTCGCGACCGGGTCGTTGGCGTCGATGCCCGTCGGGTCCAGCGTGTACGTGTAATTCGAGCGCAAATGCTGCTCAAGAGCGACGGCGCGGTCGTAATTGTTCGCGGCCGGCGCCGTCACCTGTTTCGCCAGCTCCGCCACGCGCGGGTCGAGGTCGGGAAGCAGGAGATAGATACGCCGGATTTCCGCCGGGTAATCGCTCGGGGCACGGCGCAGCTCGGCGGGCGAAGGCAGGCCGGCGTCGGAGAGAACGACGTAGCTGAACGGCGAATAGCCGTGGCCGGGATAGTGCAGGGAATCGGTCTGATCCTGGGTGATGGAGTGGAGGCGGCCCGTGATGTCGACCGGCACCGAGGCAACGAAGAGAACGTCCGTGGAGAGCGGCGAAAGCAGCAGGCGGTAACGGAGCGGGCGCGACCGGCGGTTGTGCCAGCCCGCCGGGTAGGGGATCACATAGCGCTGGAAAGAAGCGGGTGAAACTACCCTCTGCTCCGTGTTGTCGTTATACCAGTTTTTGCCGTCGAAGCTGGTCAGGCCGACGCCGCGCCATTTGACGCCCTGGAACACCCGCGGGTCGCCCTCCACGATCACTCGCATCACCACGAGGTTGGAACGGAGGATCTTGCGGATGTCGCCCAGATTGACGGTCCCCGAGAAGCCCGTGATGTTCTGGGCCTCCATCCCGAGTCCGGTCAGGTAGCCGGTACGGTAGCGCGGGATGACAAAAAAGAGGACCGAGGCCAGGACCACGATGCTCACCCCAAGGCCCACGGTTGCCGTACTCAGCGCCTTCTCGATCGCGGTCCGGTTCTGAGCGGGCACGCGGAAGGGCCCCTCGGGCGGGCGGCGTGAACTCTCCACGGAGCGCTTGATTTCGTAGCTGATGAGGGTCGAGATCGCAAACAGCATATAGAATGTGAAGCACGCCAGATACACTGTGCCCACGGTGAGGATGGCGCTGGCTAGCATCATCATGAAGGAAAGTGTGGCGAGGTAGGCGTAGTCGCGGTAGGTGCGCGCCGAGAAGACCTTGATGACCGCGGTGAAGAGGACCAGGTGGACGGTTGCTGAGAGCATGCTGTCCATGAGGCTGGGGCCCACCGAGAAGATCAGGAAATCCAGGACATAGAAGAAGATGTAGAAGACCGCCAGCCGCGTGACGGTGCGCGGCCCCAGCGAAACATCCCTTTCGCCCAGGTAGCTCCAGAGTTTGACCAGGAGCGCTGCAGACACGACGAAGACGGAAACGAGATCGAGTTTTCCGGTGCTCGCCACGGTAACAAATGCCGTGCCGAGCATCAGGAGAAGGGACGTCTCGAAGTAACGCTGCACGCTGACGTGCGTCTGCGGGCGGGAGAGTTCGGCAGGGTCGATGCTGGCGGCTTTGGCCATAAGCGATGCAGCCCCAGGCTGGAGCGTATTGTAGTCCAGGCATTGCCCGGGGGGTAGAGGAAGGAGCTCAAGCGGCCAGGGTCCGGTCGCCGGCCCGAGTGAGGCGCTATGTCCGCAAAGCGATGCAGGCCGCGATTTTGCGCGCCAGT
>JAIQGB010000076.1 GCA_020072905.1 Terriglobia bacterium
TGTTCCATCCGGTCGGAAGCAGGCGTTATACTCTCGAGTTCAACATCGACGCGCACAATATCTTCAACAACGTGAACCTGGCGTCGCCCATCGGTAACCTCAGCTCGCCGCTGTTTGGACAATCCAACGCGCTGGGCGGCGGCTTTCACTCCACATCCACCGCCAACCGCCGCATCGAGCTGGAGATGCGCTTCACCTTCTGAGCGGGGTAGCGCAGAGTGCGGCGTTTGCGAACTCTGCGGTTCTTTGAACCGGAAATGCCGCAGAGTTTCTGAGGGGCGAAACTCTGCGCGACATTGGTCGCCCACGCGGGGCTTGCAGGCGCGTACCGAAGCAGGGTAGCGCAGTGTACGGCGTTTTCGAACTCTGCGGTTCTTTGCTGCGCTGCATTGCTCACTACTCCCGCTTTTGCCTTTCACCTCCTGACTTCTGACTCCTATGCATTTCCCTACACCCGGCTTATATATCGTTACCGTTAGATTGCCGTTATCGCCCGGCGGGCGTGCGTGTAGCCACGGCACCGATCTTGTGCCGTGGGCTTTTTCAGGCACGCGACACTAGGAGCCCACGGCATCGAGAACATGCCGTGGCTACCAGCTACAGAAGACGGCGCGCCACGAGGCTGGAAATCTGGTAAAAAGGGGGGCGTCGTAGTCAATCGGTAGCAGCACAGGGAGGAACAGCATGCCAGAAGACCTGACCTTGGAAGCGGCCGAGCGCATCGTGGCGGCGGCGAAGAAGAAAGCGGCCGAGATCAAAACCCGGATGGACATCGCAGTGGTAGACGCGGGAGGCAATCTGAAGGCTTTTGTGCGCATGGACGGCGCCTGGCTGGGCAGCATTGACATCGCCCTGCGCAAAGCGCGCACGGCGCGCTGGTTCGACATGAACACGGGCGAGATCGGCAAGCTCTCGCAGCCGGGCGGGCCGCTTTATCAAATCGAGCACTCGAACGGCGGGCTCATCACTTTTCCGGGCGGCGTGCCGCTGAAAAACGCCAAGGGGGAAGTGGTGGGGGCCATCGGCGTGAGCGGGAGCACGGTCGAGAACGATCATACCGTCGCCGCAGCCGGCGCCGCCGCGCTCGGCAAATAACCCTGACGTCGGAGCGCGGAAATTACCCCCCTGGGCGCAGACCTCGTCTCGCGGGCTGGCGCAAAGCCCAGCTTGACAACCCGGGAGGCTTCGGAAGTATAGTGTTTCGGTCATTTTGACTGCAAACCTGTCCCGATACGAGTGCTCGGCGTGCGGGCGAGGCTATGGGAAGCGTCAGGATTGTACCTGGGGACGGTTCGGGAAGGATTGTGGGGGAGCTGCGTAGATTGCCAAGTGCGTGCCCGAGCCATCAGCCCGTTCCACGGGATTGCCCCCGCCGTGGGCCGGTGTTCCATGAAGGTTGGCGGCGAGGGAGGCGATTGGGGGGGAGCAACATTGGTTGCTCGGACGAGAGTCTCAATGAAAGGAGAGCAATGATGAGAGCAATTTTGAGCAGGATTGGGGTCTTCGTTCTAGTGCTTATGGGTACCGCTTCCGCGGCGTTGGCGTGGGGATCAGCCACGCACGCGTACATTGAAACTCGGCTCAACAACAAAGGCCCGCTCCTGAAGCTGAACCAGATTTACGGCGGCATGGGCACGGATGCCTTCAACTATATGTTCGAACAACCCAACGAGATGGCGTACCTGACCATTGCGACGCACTGCCAGCCGCTGCCGGTTTGGCGACTGGCGTTGCTGCCGACGGCCAAAGCGGAGGCCTTCGGCTTTGTGAGTCACAACAACCTGTGGGGAGCGGATTTCTACGCGCACGAACCCGGGTGCCCCGCCAACACGCCTCCCCTTTCGGGCTACATCTTCGATAAGGGGGCGCAACTGCAAGACGCCGTCGAAAGCGATCCGACCTACGGCCCGGCACTTGTCGGGCTCGGCCTGCCGACCGAACTAGAGGCGGAAATCTTCCGCGACCTGGCAGAGTTCAGTGTGGATATCCTGGTCAAAAGGCGCGATCCCGCCATCGGGCAGAAGGTAGCCACCGCAGCGCTGCTGCGCAGTCCGGAGTTTCCGCTGCTGCTCGTGCTCGCCTACTCCCGGGGGCTGGCTGCGTCTACCGGGCTCAGCAACCAGGAAGCGGCGAAGATGATCAGGGCTGAGGAGGCCGAGTTTCGCCTGAGAACTATCGCCTATGGGCAGGTGCTGACGCTTGACGACGCTACTGCCATTCAGCAGATCTCCGAGCAGATGGCGCAACTGGCTCAGACGTTGCTGGCACTCAACGGGGTGACGCCCGTTCCGCCTCCCGAGGCTCTCGTCCCCCTCATCAATTTCGCCATCGGCCAAGGGGTGATCCTGTGCGAGCCGGACTTCGCCGCAAACATCGACTTGACCATCACCAACGTCAAGACAAACCTGGCCGCGCACGGAATTTCATATTGAATGGGTAACGAGGAATTCAGAGGGGCGTGCTGCGCGCTCGTCAAGCCGTCGCGCCGCATCAGTATCTACCGCTCCAATGCCGTGATTGCAGCTCCGTCTGACGATTGTCCCGGACTTTTCCGTTTCGATTTCCCGGCCGACCGGTGACATACGTTTGGCCGCCTCCGCATACGACGCTCGCTGCCCCTTTTCGGCGCCGGGAAGCTTCCAGGGTGAAAATGGAAAGTTCCACTAAACTGTATATCTAAGGAGGATGAGAGAATGAGTCCGAAAAATCGGAAATTCCTGGTTCTGGCAATGATGGTGGGCCTGGGGCTGTGCACCTTGTGGAGACCTGCCCAAACGACCGCACAGGATGCCACAACCTCATTCACTTTTGTTTCCTGGGGCGACTCTCGAGACTCGAATACCGGCCCCGTGAACACTGCTGTTCTGTCCGCTCTCTCCAACCAAGTGGCCACGTTGTCGCCCAAGTTCACAATATTCGCCGGTGATCTTTGCAGTAGCTTCGACGCCGCCTGCGTCTCAGACACCGAAGCCAGCTGGAAGTTCGCGGTCAATGACGGCGACCCGGGCAACGGCATGTTCGACAAAACGTTTCCGTTTCGGGGCAATCACGATGGCGATACGGCGCTCTGGGACAGTTACTTCAGTGGGCACACGGAGGCAGCCCGCCTGGCGGTCGGCGGAACGAATCTTAATTGTTACGCGGCGGACGGTACTGAATGTGCGCGTACCTATTCCTTCGATTACGGAAATTCACACATCGTCGGCATCGACATGCCCAACGGTGACATTTCCTCGATGACGGATGGCCAGATCGACTGGCTCGACGCTGACCTCACCGCCGCAGAGAACCCTGTCAACGACCGCGGCATTACCCACACCTTCATATTGGACCATGGCCCGATTTACTACGTTGACGGTCACAAGTCCACGCCGTCGGCCCATCTGATCGACGTCATGAACGCTCACCCCACCATCAGCGCGACGTTCCACGGACATGAGCATGTCATGGCTCATATTCACATCGATTCAGCGCACATCCCGGGGGTAACGCATCCGTGGGAGGAATTCGTAACGGGCGCGGCCGGCGCTCCCTTGTACAGGTGCAATAGGAAGCGCTTGATCGGGCCGACGGACTACTGCGAAAGTGAGTCGGCAGGCTTCATGTCGATCGCGGTCAACGGCGATGACGCGACGGTCAGCCTGTACCTCCAGGGCCAGACCACCGCATCCCAGACCTGGAAGTTCACCACGTCTGCCAATCCCCTCGTCACCCTGAGCGCCACAAGCCTGGACTTTGGCACGATCCGTGTGGGTCGTCAGAGCAAACCGCAAACCGTGACGCTCACCAACACGGGCGGGGGCGCATTGGCGATCAGCGGCGTTGCTGTCACCGGGACCAACATGGGCGACTTTAGCGAGGCCGACGACTGTGGGACTTCCCTACCTCAAAACGCGAGTTGCACGATCTCTGTGACATTCGCACCCACGGGAGCGGGACTGGAAACCGCGGACCTTGAAATTGCCGACAATGCCAGTGACACTCCCCAGCGCGTCGGTCTGACGGGGACTGGCCAGGCGGCGCACACGAAATAGCCTGCTGGCAAGTAGATGGGTAAGCACTGAGCGGCAGACGTCCTGCCTCGACTCGCACGATTCTCTTCCTCAACCCAGCGCCGGGAAGGAAACTTCCCGGCGCGCCAGCCACATGGTAGGGGCACGCCATGGCATGCCCCTGCGTCGCCCGCATCGCAAAGGGCGCAATGTACGCGTCACCCGCGCGTTGTGGACCAAAGTTGGGGGCGCAGAGTTCGTGTTTTTCCGAACTCTGTGGTTCGTCCTCCAAAATTAGAGCCGCAGAGTCTCTGAGAAGCGAGACCCTGCGCTACCAGGCTGGAAAGGCCGCAGGACTGGACCGCGAGTCCTGCGCTACGTCTCCACATCCTCCGCCAACCGCCGCATCGAGCTGGAGATGCGCTTTACGTTCTGAGCGTGTATCATCCTGAGCAAGGTAGCGCAGACCTGCCCTTCAAGGTCTGCGGCTCTTGTGCATGAGACCCGGAAAAAGCCGCGGACCTCAAAAGCGGAGGTCCGCGCTACCAGGCTACATTCACCAGCCCACGGTCAATCAAAACGGCGGATTAACCGTGGCTACCAGCTGTGGGATCAGCAGGACGGGCTCGGATTGGGGGAGGGAGCCATGCATAGAGAATCCAGGAAAGTCTCCAGACGGAGGTTTCTCGGGGAATCCACCGCCGCGTCCGCCTTTGCGATTCTGAGGTCGGGGCCGGGCCGAGCAGCCCAAGAGGAGCGACTGCGAGCGACAGTCATCGTGCTGCTGGGGCCGCCCGGAGCCGGCAAGAGCGAGCAGTCACGGCGCCTGACCGAACGGCACTCGATTCCCGCCATCTCGACTGGAGACCTGTTGCGCGACCACGTCCGGCGCGGCACCCCGCTGGGCGCCCAGGCCGACTCCTACATGAAGGCCGGGCAGTTGGTCCCGGATTCTCTGATGAACCCGATTCTCCAGGATCGGCTGGCGCAGCCGGACTGTGCGGGCGGCTTTGTCCTGGATGGTTATCCCCGCACCCTCGCGCAGGCGGAGAGCCTCGACGCGCTGCTCAACCACAGGGGCCTGCCGCCGCACATCATCCTCCTTGATGTTCCCACCGAACGCCTGCTGAAGCTCCTGACCGGACGGCGGGTCTGCCCGCACTGCAACCGGTCCTACAACATCTACTTCCAGCCACCCAAGAAGGAAGGGAAACGCAGCCGGTCATCGAGTACTACGCGCGGCAGGGTCGCCTCGTGCGCGTCAACGGCAACCAGACGCCGGAGCAAGTGGCTGCTGAGATCGAATCGAAGCTCGCCTCTCGGTGACAAATCCACACGTCATCTGAAGCTGTGAAGGCGGATTCCTCCCGGCGAGATCGCCGGTGCTCCCTTCAATCCAAAAGCGAAACTGGAGAATCGAAACCCGGAAGACGCGGCTGGCTCGGACCTTCAGCTTTGCTCGCGGGGAGACGCCGTGGCAGAATGACGGACGTGGGACGGTTCTGGTCAACCGGCCCCTATACGACCTTCACTGGGGAGGAACGCAGAATGATCAAGGTGAGCGTAATGTATCCGAACAACGAAGGCGGTACGTTCGACATGGCGTACTATTGCGGCACCCATATACCCTTGGTTCGGCAGAAGCTCGGCGCAGCACTCAAGGGTGTGGCCGTGGAGCAGGGCCTCGCCGGCCCGCTGCCCGGCTCGCCTCCAGCGTTTCTGGCCCTGGGACATCTTCTGTTCGAATCGGTGGAAGCCTTCCAGGCCTCCTTTGGGCCTCATGCCCAGGCGATAATGGCCGATATCCCGAACTACACGAACACCCAGCCCACTATTCAGATCAGTGAAGTGAAGCTCTAGCCCGTAGCTGGTAGCGCGAACCTGATTTGTAGGTCCACGGCTCTTTCTTGGGGAAAGCCGCAGACCTCAAGAAACCGAGGTCTGTGCTACCCACTACCTGGCATATTGAGGCGCCAACGGCTGAGGCCGGCTGAGGATGTCTCTCACTCGCAGGCGCAGCCGGGCGAGCGCCGCGGAATGAAGCTGGGAAACTCGCGACTCATCAATCCTCAGCCGCTTTCCGATTTCTTTCATGGTGAGTTCCTGTTGATAGTAGAGCCGCACGATTTGTCGCTCTCGCTCGGGGATTCGGGCGAGCGCCCGGTCGAGGATTTCCCTCTGTTCCCGCCGGAAACACGAATCGAATTGATGGCCGTCGTTGTCCGCGGCCAGCGAGTCTGCGTGCGCTGGCCATTGTTGCTTCATGCCTACCGATCCCGGGGGTCGTAGCCAATCCATGCCCGCGGTCTGCAGTTCGGGCACCGCGCGGTACCAGGCCTCCAGGCTCACGCCCAGCCCCGCGGCCAGTTCCGCGTCACTCGGCGGACGGCCCAGCTCCATCTCAAGCTGGCGATAAACCTTCTCGGCCTTGCGGTTTTTCTTGCGCAGGTCGCGGGAGGCAGTGTCCAGGCTGCGCAGGCCGTCCAGAATGGCGCCACGAATCCGATGGCGGGCGTAGGTCGCGAACTTTACATCTCTTTTGATATCGAACCGGCGCAAAGCATCGAGCAGGCCCAGGTGCCCCGCCGCCACCAAGTCATCAAGCTCCATATGCGGGGGCAGTTTTTTTCGGATCCTCGCAGCCACGCGCCGGACGAGCGTCAGCATTTCAATAATGAACCGGTCGCCGTGGTTGGATTCCCGCCGCGTGGCGGCACTCGATGGCCGGTTTTCCTCGCGCCCGCAAGGCTTGGGGATTCGAGCCCGCCCTCCGGTGCGACCTGTGTCGATTCCAAGGAGTGAAGCGTTGCTTTGAGTCCTGGCAATCCCTTCCGGACACCTCGCCACGGTGACTCCAGTCAACCGGTCTGAATCGTCGAGGGCAATTACCATGGGTTCCCTTTCCACCTTCCGGCGTAGGCTACTTCTTCGCAACGTTCCCCTCCCGGCCCACGTGAAGCGTGTCTCACTTTGGGCCTAGACGGTCTGTCGTCGTTTCGCGCACAAGGGTTTGAGCCCCGTCGCTCTTTCGTGCGAGGTCGGCGACGGCCGGAAAAGTAAGCGCCGTCCCCATCAGGACGAAGTGCGAGAGAATTGGAGGCGTCGGCCCACTTATCCTTCTCGGACTGAGGAATCGGTCGGCGAGGAGTCCCCGCCTTGTCTCACCTTGCCTTTTCGCCAGATGAAAGCGTACTGGCGCATAAGACATGTATGACAGCGGAAGGGCCTGCGCAGGAAAAGTGGCAGAACAAGTTTTTCAACTAGCCCGCGCCTCCTGGAGAGATGCATTTCCGTACTCTGACAGTAACGGCAGACAAATTCCGTGCCCATTTCTCCTCCCCGAACCACGGGACTCGCGGCCACACTCCTGGCTTTCTTAAAGACATCCGCACTCACTGCCTCCCCAACGCACGTTACCCGCTGATTGCCAAACGCATCAAGCGACAAAGCAGGCTATGACTCCCTTGTCCTCTTTTGGCCGGGTTTGGCCGCCCGTTTCGCCCCCTGCGTGCTCGCATCCCCCTGCGTGCTCGCATATTTGCCTTGCTAATTACCCTTCGAAGACTGAAAATTTATGAAAGGACTCCTGGGGTGTGGTGATGTCAGAAGAGGGTGCCCGTCCCGATCGAAATGTGGCAAAACGGGGCTCGGGCCCGCGACTGGATTCGTGGAAAGAAGTCGCAAGCTACCTGAGACGTAGCCCGCGAACTGTCCGCCGATGGGAGCGACAAGAGGGGTTGCCTGTCCATCGTCACCTACATGGTAAACAGGGGACGATTTATGCTTTTGCTGGCGACATTGAGACGTGGCTGAAGAGCCGCCGTGAGGCAGAAAGGCCCACGCAGCCACCAGTGGGGCCTCTCGCGGGATCCTCACGACGACCTGCCGCGGATCCAGCCCGAAAGAGCCGCTCTGCGCGGCCAATCGTGATCGCCATCCTCCCGCTCAGGAATCTCAGTGGCGATCCTGCACATGAATGGTTCTCGGATGCCCTGACCGAAGAGATCATCTCGGAGCTCGGCGAGTTCAGTCCGGAAAGCCTTCGGGTAATCCCCTTCGCCTCGGTCGCGCAGTACAAGCAACCGGCAAAGAGCATGGGGCAAATAGGGCATGAATTGGGCGTGGACTACGTGCTGGAAGGAGGGGTGCGCCGGTACGGGCGGCGCGTGCGGGTGACAACACGGCTCACTGCGGCGCGGGATCAGGCCCGA
The DNA here is from genome assembly GCA_020072905.1 of Terriglobia bacterium. Taxonomy (GTDB): domain Bacteria; phylum Acidobacteriota; class Terriglobia; order UBA7540; family UBA7540; genus JAIQGB01. The sequence continues at coordinate 8,204 of JAIQGB010000076.1, forward strand.
ATCTGGGGAGAAAGCTATGAAATCCAGCTCCCCCCTGTTTTCTCGTTGCAACAGGGGTTGGCCCGACAACTTGTTGGCGCCCTCTCCGCCAAGCTCCAGGTGATCCCGACGGGAGGGCCGCGTCCACAAACCAGCGACAACCTTGCGGCTCACGATGCCTACCTTGCGGGAACCGCCCATTTCGGGTGGTCCGAGGCGGAAATCAAAAAGAGTATCGAGCGCTTCAGCCTGGCGGTCGAGCGCGACCCGGATTGCGCCCCGGGGCACGCGGAACTCGCGCTGGCGTATTATCGCTTGGGCCTCTTGTACGACTACCCCCCCTTGGTGACGTTGGGGAGGACCAGAGAATTCGCCTTGAATGCCTTGAGGTTGGATCCGGGGCTATGCCGCGCCCACGCGGCGCTGGCGGTGTACAACTTGTACGGCGCCTGGGACTGGTCCCAAGCTGAGGCCAGCACCCGCCGGGCCATCGAGCTCAACCCTAGCAACAGCCGGGCGCATGTCATTCGGGCCGCATACCATTTGGTCATGGGACGGCCTGAGGAGGCGGTTGAGGATTTGCAGCAAGCCCACCGCCTCGATCCGCACTCTCCAGCGGTGGGCATGGCGTTCGCAATCTTCGGATTGATTGCCCGGCGTTACGACCTTGCTTCGGAACGTGGCCAGGAGATGCTTCGACTTGATCCCTCCTCGGCCCTTGCACATCGCGTCCTTGGGCTGTGCTGCGCACAGAAGGGAGACAACGAGTGCGCCCTCACCCATTGCGAGAAGGCCAGAGAGATCAGCACAGGCCAGATCTTGCACGCAGCAACGCTCTGTTCGGTCTATGCGATGGCGGGTCAACGAGATTCCGCAGAACGTCTTCTTGACGAGCTGGTCGCCGCGGAAAAGCAACAATATGTGCGGTACCTCTTCCTGGCACAGGCCTCAGTCAGCCTGAGAAAGAACGAGGAGACCTTGGAGTGGCTCGAGAAGGCCTATGAGCAGCACGACCCACTTCTGGTTTTCCTGAGGGCCGACCCCAGATTCGATTCGCTGTCTCGCTCTCCTCGATTTCGAGGACTCCTGCGCCGTATCGGGCTCCCAAGCTGAACCCCACTACGCTGCAATAATCTTCTGTGACCCCGTCCCATCCCCGAAAGCAGGGATGCTTTGAAACAGTCCGACCGCATGGGCGCCCTACGGGCAGACTCCTATTGAAGTTGGGGGATTTGGAATTCCACTATACCCACGACGGGTTCTGGGTCAAGCCGCGCGGGCGGTGGCGGAGCGGCGCGAGTGGAATCCTCCGATGAGAACCTTGGAAATCTCCTCGCGCTGGATCTGGTTGGTGCCTTCGTAGATTTGGGTGATCTTGGCGTCGCGCATGTACTTCTCGATGGGGTAGTCGTGCATGTAGCCGTAACCGCCGAAAATCTGCACGGCGTCGACGGAGACGTCCATGGCGACGTCGGAGGCAAAGCACTTCGCCATCGCGGCGTAGAGCGTGGGCCGTTCTTTGGGTTGGCGGTCGACGTGGCGCGCCGTGGCGTAGACGAGCGCGCGCGCCGCTTCGATCTTCATGGCCATGTCGGCGATCATGAAGCGCAGTCCCTGGAACGAGCCGATGGGAGCGTCGAATTGCCGGCGCGTGCAGGCGTACTCCAGGGCGAGATCAAAAGCCCCCTGCGCGATGCCCACCGCCTGCGCGCCCACGCCGGGCCGCGAGACGTCGAAGGTCTTCATGGCGGTGATGAAGCCCGTGCCTTCGCGGGCCAGGCAGTTCTCGACCGGCACGCGACAATCCCCCTTGGCCGGGTTGGTCAGCGCGATGACGGAGTAAAGCTCCGCCTCGCCGCCGTTGGTGATCCATTGCTTGGTGCCGTTGAGCACGTAGTGATTGCCGTCGCGGATGGCGGTGGTGCGGACGGCCGCGGCGTCCGAGCCCGCCTGGGGCTCGGTGAGCGCGAAAGCCGCGAGCTTTTTGCCCGCGGCCACGTCGGGCAGCCAGCGCTGCTTCTGCTCGTCGTTGCCGGAGAGAATGATGGGAATCGCTCCCAGCGCCGTGCCCGCAAACGCCAGAGCGATGCCCGCGCAGGCTCGGGAGAGTTCTTCGGTGACAATCACCATGTTCATGATGGGCGTGCCGTCGGTGAGGCCGCCGAATCGGTCGTCGACGAAGACGCGAAACAGGTCCGTTTCGCCGAGCACCTTCACCACCGGCCAGGGGGGAAGAATCTCCTTGCGAGCCGGAAGTCAAGAGTCGAGAGTCAAGAGTCGAGGGGCAAAAAGTTGATGCCGATGGGCAGAAGCGAACGTCCTTCTCACCTTTCGACTCTCAACTTTCACCTGCTCACTTCACGCCGCCGGCTCCATCGGCTGCGTCGGCTCGGGCTTCGCCTGCGGCAGATCGCTCCACAGCGATGGTCGCGCCACCCAGACCTCGCCGCGGCGAACTACAAAGCGGCAATAGTCCTCCACATCGCCACTGCGGAACGAACTGACATCGATCTCGCCGTCGAGTGAGCTGGGCGGCTCGGCTTTGGCTTGCAGCGCTTTGAGCAGCGGCAGCACGCCGGCATTGACGTCGAGCATTCGAATTTCGATTTGGTTCGCCATGACGAAGGCTTCGAACTCGCCTTGGGGATACAAGCCTCCCGGCCGCTCGACGGTCGCCTGGATCTCCTCCACGGCGCCACGTGGCGCCTGCAACTTTACCGTGCCGTTCAGCCGCTGATAGGCGTCAAACACCAGGGGGATCGTCTGGCCGCGGTAGCGTTCCCAGGTGGCGTGGGCGTAATCCGGCTGCGCCCAGGCGAAGGTGGTGAAGCCGCCCGTCCAGACCTTGATCCGTACGGATTGCCCGCTCTGCTCGTCCAGGTAATAGAGCGCGCCGCCGGGAATCTTCTTGCGCTCGGGCTCGGAGATGTCGCTCAGGAATTCGAGTAATTCTCCGGCAATCTCGCGCAACGCCGGGGTGTCATCCGGCTGAACGTGCCGGACCACTAATGAGGGCGGTTCCGGGGAAAACTCCAACCAAGTGGCTTCGACACGCTCGAGCCGCTGCTGCGTTTCCTGGCTGATCTGACCCAAATCAATTCGTCCAGTGCATCCCAGATGAGTGCGCATTTTTCACCCCTTTCCACCCGTCAGACTGACAAACAGTCCGAAATGTCTGCCTCATACGGACACTATGTGCACTTCTGGTGCCGAATGAGCCAGTGGCGGATCGCGTCCTCAAGGTCTGGGATGGTCCAGCTCACGATTCCGGCAGTCCGGCGTCAGATAAATTGTCCATCCGGGACTACGCAGCGCCTTCTGAGGTGGGCAGCGTGCGCATTGTTGGGTCCCTAGATGGACACTTGATATAGAATCCCCGGTACACCTGAAGCGGAAAAGGAGTGGCCATGAAAGCCTGGCGTGTTCTGGCAATGCTGACCTGCCTTGCGGGCTTGGCGACGGGAGCTTGGGCGGAAGAATCGTGGAAAGTCCCAACGGCGGTCAAGACGCTCTCCAACGGTTTGATGGTGGTGGTCTCCGAGGATCATTCGGCGCCCACGTTCGGCCTCTGCATCAGTTACAGAATCGGTTTTCGGCTTGAGCCCGAAGGGCGCACAGGCTTCGCCCATCTATTCGAGCACATGATGTTCGAGGGGACGCCCAACGCGCCCAAGGGCACCTTCGACAAGGTGGTTGAGGGGGGCGGGGGCTGGATCAACGGTGACACGCGCTGGGACTTCACCGAGTATATCGAGCCGGCGCCGCTTGCCGCGTTTGAGCCCGCGCTGTGGCTGGAAGCTGACCGCATGAAGACGCTCGACTTCTCCACGGAGAACCTCGACAACCAACGCAAGGTCGTGGAAGAGGAAGTGCGCGTGAACATGCTCAACCAGCCTTACGGCTTGTTCTTTGCCATTGACCTCCCTGGCAAAGCCTTCGACAAGTTTCCCAACGCCCACAATTTCTACGGCGACTTCAAGGATTTGGACGCGGCGAACATCCAAGACGTGAAATCTTTCTACGAACGCTACTACGCCCCCAACAACGCGGTACTTTGCATTGCGGGCGACGTGAAGCCGGAGGAAGTGTTCGAGAAGGTCGAAAAGTATTTTGGAGCGATTCCGCGGCGCACTGTTCCACCCAAGCCGGATGTTTCGGAGGCGCCGCAGAGCGCGGAGCGTCACGCCACGCAGCCGGACAAGTTCGCGCAGGTGCCGGCGCTGGCCGTCGGCTACCGCATGCCCCCGCGGACCTCGCACGACGCGGTGGTGGGTGCGGTGGTGGGCGAGCTGCTCCACAACGGTCAGGCCTCGCGGCTTTACCAGGCGCTGGTCAAGGAAAAGAAAGTAGCGCTGGATGTTTCGGGAGGCATGAACTGGCCGCTGGGCAATCCCTTCGAATACGACGGACCGACGCTGATGACGTCCTTCATCACCTACCCGCCCAACTTTAGGGAGGACGACGTGATGGGCGCTTTCGACGCGGCCATCGCCAGCCTCGCCGCGCAGGGGCCCAACCCCGCCGAACTGGAACGCATCAGCGCCAAGATGCGTTCGGACTGGTACGCCCAGCTCGAAATTCCCATCAACCGCGCCTCGGTGCTGGCGCACGCCACGCTGTTCGACGGCAATCCGCAGCGCGTGAATGAAATCCCCGACGAGCTCGCCAAGGTCAACGCCGATGAAGTGAAAGCGTTCGCGCGGAAGTATCTGGTGAAGACCAATCGGACGGTCCTCAATCGCGTTCCCGCGCCTCCCTCGGAGAAAAAAGCCGAAGGCGGTGAGAAAGGAGCCCAGTAATGATGCGCCGTGCATTGACGCTCTGGCTTTTTGTTCCCCTCTGCCTTTCGCTCGCTAGGGCCGCCGAAAAAGAGAAGCCCTTGCCAAAGGATTTGCCGTCGTACGGCCCGCTGCAGCCGTTCGTTGCGCCCCAGGTGACGCCTCACCAACTCTCGAATGGCCTGACGCTGTGGCTGGCGCCACGGCCCGGATTCCCCAAGGTCTCGCTTGCGGTCGCGGTGCGGGGCGGCAAAGCGGCGGACCCCAAGGGTGGGCCGGGGCTTTCGGTGCTGCTGGCCGATACGCTCGATCAAGGTACCAAGACGCGCAGCGCGCGGGAGATTGCTGAGGAGCTTCAAGCCGCCGGCGGGGACTTTTCACGCGATGCGGAAGCGGACGACCTCATTGTGAGCACCAGCGTGCTCTCCTCGAAGGCTGAAGCCGGACTGACCGTCCTGGCAGACATCCTGCAAAACGCCACCTTCCCGGATAGCGAAGTGGCTCTGGCCAAGCGCAACGCCGCTGACCGGCTCCGCTCGCAGGAGGCCGATCCGTTCTTCCTGACGTCCCGGGCGCTGGTGCGCGCGGTTTTCGGCGATCACCCTTACAGCGTCATCGCGCCCACGCAGGATTCTATTGCCAAGACTACTGCTGAGGAACTGCGCCGCGAGTATGCCCGCCGGTTCCGGCCCGACCAGGTGGCGCTGGTGGCTGTGGGGGACTTCGACGCCGGGACGTTGACAGGCTGGGTGGAATCCTTGCTGGGCAAATGGCAGACGCCAGCGGAGCCGCCGGTTCCCGCCGTCGAGAAGCCGTCCCAAGCCGCGCCGCACGCGGTGTTCTACGTCGTACGGCCGGAATCCGTGCAGACCACCATCGCTGTGGGCACGCTGGCGCCCACCCGAGGAGAGGCGGAGTACCCGGCGGCCCAGGTGGGCGTGGCGATTTATGGCGGGATGTTCGGCTCGCGCCTGACGCTCAACATCCGCGAGGACAAGGGCTACACCTACTCGCCCTTCGCCTATCTGAGCCCTCGCCGGCAGGTCGCGGTGTTCCAATCCTGGGCGCCAGTGCGCAACGAGGTGACCGGCGCGGCGCTGAATGAGATGAACTACGAGCTGAATCGCATGGCCACCACAGCGCCCACGGAGGACGAACTCACCCACGCGCAGCGCTATTTGACAGGGACGCGGGTGATTGAGCTTCAGTCCCAGGATGCCGTGGCCGCGGAACTCGCCCGGCTTTGGGTTTTCGGGCTGTCTGCGGAAGAGTTGGGCACAGAAACGGCGAGGATCCAAAAAGTGACCGCTAAGGACGTGGAGGCGGTGGGAGCGAAATACTTCTCCGCCGCTCGCCAGACCATCGTCATGGTCGGCGAGGAAAAAGTGATTAAGGACCAGGTCGCGCCGTTTGCAATTGAAACCCGCCTCTCGCCATAGTTGATGGCGCCGCCGACCTGGAGCGGCGGCGTGCCATCGAGGGGAGCCAAATCAGTGGTTAGTTGCGGGCTGGGCCGTCGGAGCCGAAGCTGTTGCCCGCACTTCGCCGATCTCGGGTCCCAGGGGCATGACGATCCAGGCAACGAGGTAGGCGATGATGCCCCACCCGCCGAAAAAGGCCAGCGCGACCCAGAGCAGGCGGACGAGCGTCGGATCTAGCTCCAGGTATTCTGCAAAGCCCCCGCAGACGCCGGCAATCTTTTTGTCGCGCCGCGAAAGGGTTAGCTTCTTGTTATTGAGCCTTGCAGGTGCGAACATTGCGGCCCCGCAGTGGCAGCAGAAATTGACCTTCTGGGAATACTCTCTTCCGCATTGAGGACAAAACATCGCTCCCCCCCTGGGACGCTGAAGTCGTCTCCGCATGGAGATACGTCTAATGTAGCGCAGAAGTTCCCCGCTTGCACAAATTAGGAGGCCGGCGGGATTCTGAGCGGCTCGTGAAATCGGTTGTCTCGGCGGCGTTTTGACGTAAAATGCGCTAGTTCCTTGGCCCTTTGAGCCTCTGCTCAGCGTCGTGGACTTGTTCCGGATCCTTCTGGGAGCCCGAGGGATGATTCGCCGACCACTTAAGCCATTCCGGGTCTTTGCCAGCGGCGTAAGCCTGCGGCGACGCGTCGCCTACAGCCTTGCCATCGTGCGCCTGATTCTTGTCCCGGTCGTTCTTCTTGCCATCTACTACCTGTTCGCTATGGGGCAGATCGTGGACCGCATCGTCAGCGTGGACGCTCCGGTGGCCACTTTGGCCCAGCGGGCATCCATCGAAATGCTGGACGCGCGGCGCGCCGAAAGGAACTACTTCCTCCTGCACACCGCCCAGGATTTGGAGGCCAACCGCCAGGCCCTCTCGCAACTGGAGCAGGTCATTGCCACCTGTGGGGAACTACAGCCGGAGGAACGTCCCACCGTCGAGAAGATCCAGGCGCTGCTGAAGTTCTACCGTCGGCGATTCCAGGATGTGATCTCGCAACAGAGGCAACCGGTCCAGACGCCTCTCGAGCGCATCCGCGGCGTCGTCAAGGCTCACCAGCAGGCATTGAACGACATCTTGAAGAACGCCAGGAAGCAGAGCAGGAGCCGGTTGGTCGAGGATTTGCGCAGCCGCGTGGAAGCCTTCGACGCCCAGATGATCGCCGCGCTTGAGGCGGACGATCCCGCCGTCCGGCTGGCGACCGCCGACCTGCGGACCTCCAGCGACGAGATCTTGCGGCTGGCTTCCGACCTGGAAAAGCGCGGCTGGGAGCGCGTGCAGCACAACCATGAAGAGGCCGGAATGCTGGTGCACCGGGCCGAGTGGGTGCTGATCATCGTGTCCTCTCTGACCATCCTGCTGAGCGTGTGGGTTAGTTTCACCCTGCCACGTGCGGTTGTGAAACCCCTGGCGGACCTCAAGGCCGCAGTGGACCATGCGGCGGGAGGAGACTACGAAATCGAGTTTAATCTCAAAGGCGAGGCCGAAGTCGTGCAGCTCGCCGAGAGCGTGAAGAACCTGATCGCCCACGTTCGGGAGAAAAAGAATCACTCCGGATCGTAGTCTGCGGGCCGGGACGTTCGGACGCGCCGCCTGCCTCTGGAACTCCCCGGCAAAATACGCTATCCTTTCTTGTATACAAAAGGAGACGATACCAATGAAGGGTAAAGCGGAAGTTCTCGATATCCTGCAGAAGATGCTGAAGGAAGAACTCGGCGCGATCAGCCAGTACATGGTCCACGCCGAGATGTGCGAGAACTGGGGCTACAAGCGCCTCGGCGGGCATACCAAGAAAGAATCCATCAACGAGATGAAGCACGCGGAAGTCCTCATCGAGAGAATCCTCTTCCTGGAAGGCGCGCCGAATCTGGGCGAGCTGCCCAAGCTCAATATCGGCAAAGATGTGAAACAGCAGTTTGAAAACGATCTGGCCCTCGAGAAGGGCGCGGTCGCCGACTACAACGCCGGCATCGCCACCTGCCGCAAGGCGGCCGACAACGCTTCCGCGGATTTGCTGGAGACCATCTTGAAGGACGAGGAGGGGCACGTCGACTTTCTCGAGATGCAGCTCTCCCTCATCGAGCAGATGGGCCTCGCCAACTACCTCGCCCAACAACTCGCAGAGTAACTGGGGCTAACTCATTCCTTGCTTGATCTCGGCGCGGTGATGCTGAATCGCCACGCCTATCCTTTGATGACCCCGACGGGCTTCAATCGCGCCACGCGCTTCGAGAGGCCCGCGTTGCAGACCATATCGAGTGTCCTTTATCTACTCCTGTCACACTGAGCCGGGAGCGATACGCCGGATCTGAGGGATTTGATCAAAATCCGGATCAACGCTCGCCACGGTTCGCAGCCCATTGCGCAGCATCGTCGCCGCGTGCACGGCGTCCCGCACGGAAAGCCCCGGGTGATCTTCGAGCAGCTGGAGTGCCTCGCTCATATCATCACGGGTAACCGGCAGCAAATCGGGGAAAAGTGCCTCAACGTGGCGAGCCAACGCGAGAGCGTCCTTCCGCCTGCCGCGACGTGTCAGAACATACAGGATCTCCTGTACCACCTCGGTGTTGGCAGTGGCTTGGAGTGAGCCATCCGCCACGCGGCGCAGGAGGCGGGCGCAGGCGTCCCGTTCGGGATGGGGTCTGCCAGCCGCGTACAGGAAGATGTTAGTATCAAGGAAGACGCGCATGGGCAGCCTCAATCTCTCGCCGAGCTCGCCTCCAGCTTAGCGCCGGGAGATTCATTTGCAGGATCGCTTCCACAATAGGTCTTCGGTCGGGCTTCTGCGGCTCCAGGTACGTTGCCCGCACTGCCGTCCGGATAAGTTCACCGACTGAGGTCTTCTTCCCTCGCGCCAGTTCTCTAAGCCGGCGATATTCATCAGGATCCATCAGGAGCTGGGTGCGTCGAGTAGCTCTCATGGAGGTTCTCCTCTATGCGCATGCGCATGTGTATGAGCATATCACCCGCACGGCCTTCGGTCAAAGGTTCCCCGAAACCCCGGCCCCGAGTCGCGAATCGCGAGCCCCTAGCCTTTGATCACGCCGACGGGCTTCAAGCGCGCCACGCGCTTCGAGAGGCCCGCGTTGTGGACCACATTGATGACCGCGTCCACGTCCTTGTAGGCCTCGGGGATTTCTTCACTGATGCCGTCACGGGTTTCGGCGCGCACGAAGATGCCGCGGTCTTCCAGCCGCTGCTTGGCATTCTGGGCAAAGCTGGATTTTTTGGCGGCAGTGCGGCTCATCACCCGGCCCGCGCCGTGGCAGGTGGTGCCGAATGTCTCCCGCATGGCGCCTTCGCTTCCCACCAGAACATAGGACGATGTCCCCATTGAGCCGGGAATGAGCACGGGCTGTCCGACGAGTTTGTAGACGTCCGGCACTTCGGGACGCCCGGGCGGAAAAGCGCGTGTGGCGCCCTTGCGATGGACCATCACTTCCATTTCCCGGCCGCCCACCGTGTGGCGTTCGAGTTTAGCAATGTTGTGGCAGACGTCGTAGACGACGCGCAATTCTTCCTTCTCGCCGAAGATGCGCTTGAAGGCCCCGCGCGTGAAGTGCGTGATGCCCTGGCGGTTGGCCCAGGCGAAGTTGGCGGAAGCGCGCATCGCTGCCAGATACTCCTGCCCTTCCTTCGAGTGCACGGGCACGCAGGCCAGTTGCCGGTCGGGCAGATCGATCCCGTAACGGCGCATCCCGGTGTCCATATCCCGGAGTGAGTCCGTGCAAACCTGATGCCCCAGCCCCCGCGACCCGGAGTGGACGAGCACCACAACCTCGTTTTCGTAGAGGCCGAGCGACTGCGCAATCTGCGGTTCGAAAATCCGCTCCACATATTGAACTTCCAGAAAGTGGTTGCCGGACCCGAGCGTCCCCACCTGCGGAAGACCGCGCTTTTTGGCGCGATCGCTGACCGCCGTGGGGTCGGCGCCGTCGATCGTTCCGCTCTCCTCGCAATGCGTCAGGTCTTCGGGCTCGCCGTAGCCGTGCGCGACCATCCACGCGGCGCCGTCCTCGAGCAGCTCGTCGAGATCCTGGTACGAGAGCCGGATGTTTCCGCCCCTTCCCGCGCCGCTCGGAATGTCGCGGAAGAGCTGATTGATCAGCTCCTTGATCTTCGGCCGGACCTCGTCGAGGGTCAGCGTGCTCGCCAGCAGCCGGACGCCACAGTTGATGTCGAAGCCCACGCCGCCGGGCGAAACGACGCCGCCCTCAGCCGGATCGGTCGCGGCCACGCCGCCGATGGGAAAGCCGTAGCCCTGATGGATGTCCGGCATGGCGAGCGAACGGCCCACGATCCCCGGCAGCATCGCCACGTTGATGGCCTGCTCGAGCGAAAGGTCTTTGAGCAGGTCCTGCAAGAGCTGCTCGTCCGTATAGATCAGCGCGTCCGTCAACATGCCGGGCTTGGTGCCGCGCGGCACGAGCCAGCGATAGTCGTCGAGCTTCTGCAGTTGGTGCATCTGGAGAGGCATCGAGCCTCCTTCCTCATCGCGGATGGCGTTTTCGACTCATTATAACCACATGTCTGCGGCGAATCTCTTTGTGCGCGCGCCTCCCAAAGCATTCCTTGACGCGCGCGGGCAAGGTGGAATAAAAACGCTAGGGCGAGGATTCCTCGATGAACAACCGATGCTCCCACGGCGGACTGAACATGCGGGGCGGCCGCCTGGGGTTGTGGGTTCTGGCCGCGGTGGTGTCCGTAAGCCTTCCACCGGCCGCTGGCCAGGAGCCGCCGGAAACCACCGTCCTCGAGGGAGCGCTGCTGATTGATGGCTCGGGCAGGCCACCTCTGGCGAAGTCGGTGCTGATTATCGAAGAAGGCAAAATCCGCGCCGTCGGCAAGCTCGGCGCGATGCGCTATCCCGAAGGCGCGGAAATCGTCAACCTGCGCGGCAAGACGATCATGCCGCCGCTCATCAATCTCCACGGACACCTCGGTCAGACGCGCGACGGCTTCAACGCGGCGCCGCACGGCTACACGGCGGAAAACCTCCGCGACCAGTTGGCCAAATACTTGGCCTACGGCGTGGGAACGGTGGTTTCGCTCGGCACGGATCAGGATTTCGTTTACGACCTGCGCGCCGCACAACGCGCGGGTGAGTTGCCGGGGGCGCGACTCTACACGGCGGGACGGGGATTCGGCGTCAAAGGGGGCTTTCCTCCGGGCGGCCCACCCAAAATGAAAGGCGCCGTGGACCGCTACCGCCCGCAAACTCCGGAGCAGGCTCGCGCCGAAGTGCGCGAGCTTGTGACGCACAAGCCCGACTTCGTCAAGGTCTGGGTCGACGACGACTTCGGCCGTTTGCCGAAGATGAAGCCGGAAATCTTCCGCGCCATCATTGAGGAGGCCCACCAGCAGGGCCTGCGCGTCATCGCACACGTCTTCTATCTCGAGGGGGCCAAGGCGCTCGTCCAGGCTGGCGTGGACGGCCTCGGCCACAGCATCCGCGATCAGGCCGTGGACGCCGACTTGATCAGCGCGATGAAGGCGCGTGGGGTCTTCTTGATCCCCACGCTCGTCCGGGACGAATCGACGTTCGCCTACGCCGATCCGCCGCGCTGGCTCGATGACCGCTTCTTTCAGGCGGGCCTCGAAATTGGTGTGCTTACCTCGCTCAAGAGTTCGGCATTCATCAACCAGAACCGGGCGAATCCCGACCTGCCCAAACTGCGCGCCGCGTTCGAGATGGGCAAGAAGAACCTGAAGACCCTTTTCGATGCCGGCGTGAAGATCGGTTTTGGCACTGATTCCGGCCCGCCCAAGCGCTTTCAGGGATTCTTCGAGCACCGGGAGCTGCAACTGATGGTGGAGTCAGGCTTGACGCCCTTGCAGGCCATCGCGGCGGCGACTCGGACTTCGGCGGAGATTCTCGGCGCCAACTCGGAGTTCGGTACACTCTCGCCGGGCAAGCAGGCGGATTTCCTCGTCCTTGACGCCAACCCGCTCGACGATATCCACAATACCGAGGAGCTTGTCGCCGTCTGGCAGGCAGGAAAGCCGCTGCCGCCGATCGCTGCCCGCAAGTAGGCTCTCACCCGCCGCCGTCACGGCGCTGAATGTCTTGCGCAGTCGCTTCCGGCGCGAGACGATTGACTCTGGCCCGCCGCCCCGGTAGGATACCGACCCAACTGGGAACCCTTCCGTAAACTCTCGTCGGGTGAGGTGGCCGATGGCCGCAGTCAACAAGAAGCGAGTCGCGCTGGGGACGATCGCCGCGGGCGTCGTCTGGACGATTTGGAGCATCGTCGTCAACACCGTCATCCTCGGTTCGCATTACGCCACCGCGCAGGCGACCGGCCAGTTGCTCCCGCAGCCGCGCTATCCGTCGTTTCTGGCCTACTGGATCGTGACGCTGTTCTTGCTTTCTTACATCCTCACGTGGGTCTACGTCTCAGTGCGCACCACGCTCGGCCCCGGCCCGCTCACGGCCCTGCGCGTGGGATTCCTGGTGGGCTTTGTCGCCGCCTTCCCCGTCAACCTTTCGATTGCCACCTGGGCGCCGTTCGATCGGATTTTTCCGCTGGGGTGGATGCTCGATCTCTCGGTGGGCGCGATGCTCGCCGCGCTCGTCGGAGGGTGGCTCTACAAAGATTAGCTCCGTGCGATCCTGCCCATCGTGGTCCGGCCGGATGGTTTCGATGTTGCGGCTGAACAGATCGCTTCTCCCTTTCGTGGGATTTCTCCCGCTGCTCTTGCTGGCCGCTCCGGCACAGGCGCGCCTGAACCTGCTGCAGAGCAAACAGGTCGTGACACTGCCTGGAAATCTGGTTCGCGGCATTCGAGCCAGCCTCGGGCCGTCTCCGACAGCGCCGGCAGTCTTCTCCGCGCCGATCCAGGCAGACCTCTTGAAGACTCTGCCCCAGGATTTCCGCGGTGCGTGCGCCGCAATGATTGAAAACTGGGGAGATATCGCCAAGGGAACGGACGGGTGGACCGTGCGCGTCCTTGTCCGGCAAGCCGACCGAGTCTGGCTGACCTTCCGCTGTGGATCGCGCGCGCCCGAGTATGAGAAGGACTATGACGAGCGCCCGGCCCTCCTGCGCCTCGAAACCGGCAAGCTGGAGTTCTTTCCTCTCGGCGAGGACGTCGATAACGACTCGACCCTCTATCACCTGGAGTTTGCCGAAGTGTTGCCCCTCGAAGGCGCGCAGGGAGTGGCGTTCAAAGTGACCGAGCCGGGCGGGAATCCCTGTTGCGATGGGCCGGAATCCCGCTCCGGTGAAAGTTGGCGGGTCTTCGCGGATACACCGCACGGCGTTGCCGAACTGCTTTCGGTCATGACGGCGAGGGACGACTCCAGCCACAGTGACGACCCCGAAGTTGACTCCGAGACAACTTACCGCGCCCAAATCACTTTGGATCGCGACGCGCAGAATCGGGTCCGGGAAGTCGCGGCCGCCTTCCGCGAAGAGGTTAAGGACATCACCTGGGACGGCGCAAAGGGTAACCCCAACACCGTCAGCGAGCGCTCCGGCACGCTTCGCTACCGCTGGAACCCTGCCTCTCTGCTTTTTGAAGAGATCAAGTAGCATCAAGATGTGGGCCGTGGTCTGCCGACCTTATTGAGCCACGGCAAACTGCAGCTTGTTGCCCATGCGGTCGATGCGGTCGAGGCGGACGCGGACGCGCGCGCCGAGGCGGAACTCGCGCTTGGTATGCTGGCCGACGATGGCGCGCAGGCTTTCGCGGTAGGTGTAGCGGTCGTCGTCGAGGGTGTCGAGCGGGACGAATCCTTCCACAAACAAATCGGTCAGCTCCACGAAGAAACCAAACTTGGTCAGGCTGATGATGAGCGCCTCAAATTCGTCGCCGAGGCGCTCCGCCATGAACTTGACCTTTTTCCACTCCATCAGTTCGCGCTCGGCGTCCTGGGCGCGGCGCTCGGCCTCGGAGGTTTCGACACCGAGGGCGTGCAGTTCCATCGGGTGAACAAACGCGGCACCGGGAAGGTGTCCGCTCTCGGAGTATTCCGAGCCGTGCCGCCCCCTCACCCGTCCGTCGGCTGACGGACCACCCTCTCCGCGAGGGGGAGGGCCGGCGCGTAGTTTGCTTTCGTGCTTTGGCGAAGACGGCTGCTTCACGCGCGCCGCACCGCCTTCCTTGGCGAGCGCGGCCTTGAGGATGCGGTGCACGATCAAATCGGGGTAACGCCGGATCGGCGAAGTGAAGTGCGTGTAAGTGGGCGCGGCAAGCGCGAAGTGGCCAACGTTTTCCTCCGCATAGCGCGCCTGCTTGAGCGAGCGCAGCATCAGGTAAGAGAGAATGCGCTCCTCGGGTTTGCCCTCGAGGCGCTGGGTGAGCCGCTGATAGTGGCGCGGGGTGATCTTGAGTTCCTTCACTCCCGGGATCTCGTGGAAGCGCGGATAGCGCTCTTCCCGGCGCGCTTGATCGCGGCGTGACTCACGGACCCGCTGCACAGCAGGGAGTTCGACGCCCAGCGAATAGCCGAAAGTGGCGGCGATCTCTTCGAATTCGAGGACCTTTTTCGGGTCGGGCTTCTCGTGGATGCGGTAGAGCGATGGAATCGCCTTCGACTCCAGGTAGCCTGCCACGGCCTCGTTAGCCGCCAGCATGAACTCCTCAATGAGGCGGTGCGCGATGTTGCGCTCCGAACGCGTCACGCCGATCATGCGCCCGTGCTCGTCGAATTCGATTTCCGGCTCCGGCAGGTCGAAGTCGATCGAGCCGCGCTCGTCGCGATGGCGGTTGAGGATGCGCGCCAACTCTTCCATCAGCTTGAAGTTTTCGACCAGGCCGC
>JAIQGB010000077.1 GCA_020072905.1 Terriglobia bacterium
CCTGGTGATGCAAACGAAGTCGTGGAAGCGTACCGCTACATCATCCAACTGCATCACAAGCCTGCCGTGCTTGCGCTTTCGCGTCAACCCTTGCCGACCCTTGATCGGAAAAAATACGCGCCGGCATCCGGTGTTGCGCGCGGCGCTTATGTACTGGCCGACCCTCCGGCCGGCAATGCCGAAGTGATCCTCATTGCTTCGGGGAGTGAGCTCTTTCTGGCTGTGCAAGCCCATGAGAAACTGCTCGCCGAGGGGATTCGCTCTCGCGTGGTATCCATGCCATCCTGGGATATTTTCGAGGACCAGCCACGGGAATACAGGGACAGCGTCCTGCCCTCCAGCGTGAAAGCGCGTGTCGCCATAGAACAGGCATCCACCTTCGGGTGGGAGCGTTACGTCGGGCTGAAAGGTACAGTCATCGGCATGACCCGTTTCGGCGCCTCGGCGCCTTACAAAATCCTTGCAGAAAAGCTTGGATTCACTGCGGCCGCGGTCATCCGGCGGGGGAAAGAGTTGTTGGGCCGATAGGTTCTCGGGCCGAACATCGGCCATTGAATAGCTGCGGAGGGGTCTTTTGACGGCTTTGGATACTGCGGTGCGCGGCAGACTGACGAAACTTCGGGAGCAAAACTTCGCGCGAAGGCTCTGGGAGCGTGATCCCTCGCTCTGGAAGGCGGAGGCCGAGCATCAGCGGATCATCCGGAATGCACTCGGCTGGCTGTCCGTACCGCGGCTGATGCTCGGTGAACTCGATTCGCTGCAGCGGTTCGTCGAGGAAGTCAGGGCGGAAGGTTACACGCATGCCGTGGTGCTGGGCATGGGCGGCAGCAGCCTCTGTCCGGAGGTCTGCCGGGCCACTTTTGGAACCGCGCCCGGATTCCTCAATCTTCAGGTTCTCGACTCGACCATCCCTGCCAGCGTCGCGCAGGTTGAGAAATCCCTCGACCTGCTGAAGACCCTCTTTCTGCTATCGAGCAAGTCCGGCGGGACCGTCGAACCGCTAAGCTTCTTCGCCTACTTCTTTGACCTGCTCGAGAAGGCCAAAGGCGATCGCGCCGGGGAGAACTTTGTTGCCGTCACCGATCCCGGGACAGCGCTCGAAAAACTGGCGCGGGAAAAACGCTTCCGTCGAGTTTTCCATGGCCAGCCGGATATCGGCGGGCGGTATTCCGCGCTCTCGAACTTCGGCATGGTGCCGGCGGCGCTTGAGGGCGTGGATGTCCGGAGGCTCCTCAGCCGCGCGGAAGAGATGGCCGGAGCTTGCGCGCCGGACATCCCTCTCGACCGTAATCCTGCTGTCGCTCTGGGCGCCTTGCTCGGCGAGGCGGCGCGCAGCGGCAGGGACAAGCTGACATTCGTGATGTCCCCAGGCATCTACACCTTTGCCGACTGGGCGGAGCAACTTCTCGCGGAAAGCACCGGCAAGGAAGGGAAGGGGTTGGTGCCGGTCGTCCGCGAGTACCTCAACGCGCCGGAGTCCTACGGCAGCGACCGCGTGTTCATTCACATCACGCTGACTTCGGAGTTGAATCGCACCGTGCAGAAGCGGCTGGAATCCCTCGAGGCAGCGGGCCATCCGGTGGTGCGCTTCGAACTCGCCGATCCGTACGACCTCGGCGGGGAGTTTTTCCGCTGGGAGATTGCCACGGCAACCGCCGGGGCGCTGCTGGGGATCAATCCGTTTGATCAGCCCAACGTCCAGGAGAGCAAGGACAACACGAACCGCCTCCTCGGCCAATATCGCGCCCAAGGGCGATTCGCGGAGGATGCGCTCGTCGCCGAATTCGAGGGCATCAAGATTTCATGCCCGCCGGCGCTCTACGCCAGGTTCCAGGAGAAGCTCCAAATGCGCGAGGGCATGACGCCCGCGGAGCTAGTCGCGGCATTTCTCGGAGACGGGAACCCCCGGAGCTATGTGGCGCTGCTGCCCTATCTTGAGTCCTCGAGCGGCCACAAAGCAGCCATTCAGGTGCTTCGCCTTAAGGTCCGCGATGGACTTCGCGTGGCGACGACCGTGGGCTACGGTCCACGCTACCTGCACTCGACTGGCCAGTTGCACAAAGGCGGGGCGGCCAACGGCCTCTTCATTTTACTCACGGCAGACGATCGCCAGGACTTGCCGGTGCCCGGGCAACCTTACACCTTCTCGGTCTTGAAACAGGCTCAGGCCCTTGGGGACTACCAGGCCCTCGCGAGCAAGGGGCGGCCGGTCATACGCTTCCACCTGGGGACGGCGATCCAGACGGGTTTGGATAACCTTGCAAGCCTGATCAAGGCGGCACTGAGCAAGCTGCAAGACATCGGCAGGTAGTCGGATATCGAAGGGCTCGCTCTTGCGGCAGTCTCACGAGGATTGCCTTACGGCCACCAACATGCCGGATGCCAACCCCATGAAAAACCCCCTGCGTGAAGGATTGCAGGCGCACCGTTCACCGGAGCCCTGCTCGATGGTGATCTTCGGCGCCTCCGGCGACCTGACGGAGCGGAAGATCGTCCCCGCCCTTTACTACCTGTCGCGCGAACGCCTGCTTCCGCCCGGCTTCTCGGTGATCGGTTGCGGGCGAACCCCTTTCACCGACGATCAGTTCCGCGCCAAGATGCAGGAAGCGGTCGCCGAGCACCTGCAACTTCCGGCGGAGGAAAAAGCAGCGTTCGCAAGCGGGTTCGGGAAAGGGATTTTCTACCTCACCGGCGATTTCAGCCAGGCTGCCCCGTATGAACAAATGAAAGCCCTCCTCGATCGCCTTGACCACGAGCGTGGGACTTGCGGCAACCGGCTCTTCTATCTCGCCACGCCTCCGAGTTTCTTCCCCGTGACGATCCGACAACTGGGGGCCGCCGGCTTGGCCCGGCCCAAAGACCCGAGCTGCAATTGGACGCGTATCGTCATCGAAAAACCCTTTGGGCGGGACCTCACCAGCGCGCGCGACCTAGATCAAACCGTCACCGAGGTCTTTAACGAAAATCAGGTTTATCGCATCGACCATTACTTGGGCAAAGAGACCGTTCAGAATCTCCTCGTCCTGCGCTTTGCCAACGGGGTCTTCGAGCCCATCTGGAACCGCCGCTACATTGACCACGTCCAGATCAGCGTGGCGGAAGACCTGGGCGTTGAGAATCGCGGCTCGTACTACGAGGAAGCCGGATTGCTCCGCGACATGATCCAAAACCACGTGATGCAATTGCTGAGCCTCGTGGCCATGGAGCCACCCGCCACCTTTCTGGCCACCGCGGTGCGCGACGAGAAGGCGAAAGTCCTCCGCGCGATTCGAGCGATTCCGGTGGAACGCGTCCCCGAGTTCGCCGTGCGCGCACAATATGCCGAAGGGTTTGCCCGTGGCTTGAAGGTTCCCGCCTATCGCGCGGAGCCCAAAGTGGCGAGGGATTCCGTGACGGAAACCTATGCGGCGTTCAAATTCTACATCGATAACTGGCGCTGGGCCGATGTCCCGTTCTATCTGCGCTCCGGGAAGCGCCTGGCCAAGCGCGCCTCGGAGATTTCCATCCAGTTCCGGCGCGTCCCCCACCTGCTTTTCCGCGACACGCCGAGCGAGCAGATCGATCCGAACCTGCTGGCGATCCATATCCAACCGGACGAAGGTATCTCACTGAGGTTCAGTGCCAAGGCTCCGGGCCCGACGATGCAAATCCGCCCCGTGGTGATGGATTTTCGTTACGGTGAGTCGTTTGGGGCCTCTCCCCCCACGGCCTACGAAACCTTGCTGCTCGATTGCATGCTTGGGGATGCGACGCTCTTCAACCGCGAAGATGCCGTGGAGCTCTCCTGGGAGCTCATGGACCCGATCCTGACGCGTTGGAAAGAGGACGGTGCGAAGGGATTGGCTTTCTACGAAGCAGGAACCTGGGGTCCGGCCGAAGCAGATAAGTTCATTAAGGCGGACGGGAGGCGCTGGCAACGCCTCTAGACACTTTGAGCAGAGAGGAAGAAATTGGCAGAGACCCTCGAACCCGTCACACTCGGTGAGCCGCGGCCGGCCGATGTGGCTGCCATCGAGCGGGATCTCTCGGCGCTTTGGAAGTCGATGGCGGCCGGGAACTCCCAGCGCGAGGCGGTCACCAGGGCCTGCGCCCTGACGCTGCTCGTCTACGTGGAGAGCGAAGAGGCCAGCCAGAAGGTCAGCGGTCTCATCGGCGGCATCATCGCGCAGAACCCCTGCCGCGTCGTGGTGATGGTCGTCCAGCCGGACGCGGCCGAACCGTCGCTGACCGCGCGGATTTCGGCCCACTGCCACCTTCCCAAGGCGGGGGAGAAGCAGGTCTGTTGTGAACAGATTGAGCTGCTGGCGCGCGGCGATGCTGTACGGGACCTCGACAATGTGGTTGTACCCCTGACGGTTCCTGGCCTGCCCGTCGTCTTGTGGTGGCGCGCCGGTAGCTTTACTCCGCCCGATTACTTCCGCGGCATTTTTCGCGTGACCGACCATTTGGTCGTGGACTCCGCCCGGTTTCCGGATCCGGCAAGAGATCTTGGCAAGCTTGCCGCGGAGCTCAAACGCCTCTCCGCAGTTGTTCCGGTTTCCGATCTGAACTGGACCCGTATGACTCCCTGGCGGGGACTCATCGCGCAGTGCTTCGACCCCGCGGAGACCATCGAGTATCTGGAGCAATTGACCGAGGTGCGGGTCGAATACGAAGAGGAGTCCCCGCGCTGGAGCGCGCAGAGTGCCCAGGCGCTGCTCCTGATCGGATGGCTGGCCAGTCGTTTGGGGTGGGAACCTGACCGCGCCGACGAGCCACTGACAGCAAAGGGGAGTCCGGTTTTGTTCAAGTCTCGCCGCGGCGGTGTCAGTGTCGAGCGAGCGCCTAGAAAATTTGAGGGAGGAGGCACCGGTGTCTGTTTCTCAATTGTTCTGACTGCTGGTGGGGGCTTGCCGGCGGTGTTTTCTTTGAGGCGCGGAGCCGGCGGAAAGTATGCGGTCGTGCGCCGGGAGCTGACGGGCCGCCCACCCGTCGAGGGCACCGCGCGCCTCGAGGTGTACGACGAGGTCGAGCTCGTGAACGAAGGGATCAAGTCTGCCGGCCGCGATGCGATCTTTGAAGAGGCGCTGGAGATGGTCGCCCGCATCACGACAGGTTGAAAAGGTGGCCCGGCGGCGAAGTCGCCTGACCTGCTCTCACTGACATGCCTGGACCCGATCTCCGCACCTTCGCCAGTCTTGAGGAACTCAGCCGCGCTGCGGCGGCGCGCTTCGCGGAGTTCTGCCAGGAGCGGCTCGCCCGGGAGAGCATCTTCACAGCCGCCCTTTCCGGCGGCTCGACCCCCAAGCGGCTGTACGAAATCCTCGGCGGCCCGGAATTCTCCGGAAGTATTCCCTGGCCCCGCGTGCACTTGTTCCAGGCGGACGAGCGGTGTGTGCCGCCGGACCACGCCGAGAGCAATTACCGCATGATCCGTGAGACGTTATTGGACCGCGTACGCATCCCGCAGTCGAATGTTCACCGTGTACAGGCGGAACTGGCGAACCCGGAGGAGTCCGCAGAATTCTACGCTCAGGAACTGAACCGAATGTTCCGGCCCAAGCCCGGCGGGATTCCGAATTTGGATCTGGTGTTCTTGGGAATGGGCCCCGACGGACACACCGCGTCGTTGTTTCCCGGCTCGGCGGCGCTGGCGGAGCGCGTGAAGTGGGTCTCGGCCAACTTCGTCGAAAAGCTTCATGCGAACCGGGTGACGCTGACTTATCCGCTCTTGAATGCCGCCCGCGAAGTCATTTTCCTCGTTGCCGGCCACGAAAAGGCGGAGACTCTGCGGCAGGTGCTCGAGGGGCCGCACGAGCCGGAGCGCCTGCCGTCGCAGGGCATTCGGCCGGCGGACGGCCGGCTCAGTTGGTATGTGGACGCGGCAGCCGCCGGGCGGCTGAAGAATGCAACAGGGAGTGCCGGATGATTCGCATTGCTCCTTCCATCCTTTCCGCGGACTTCGCGCGGTTGGGCGAACAGGTTCAGGCTGTCGAGGCCGCGGGGGTCGACCGAATCCAGATTGACGTGATGGACGGGCGGTTCGTGCCCAACATCACCTTCGGTCCCATCGCCGTCGCCTGCCTTCGGCCCTTAACCCGTTTGACGCTCGAAGCCCACCTGATGGTGGAGCGGCCCGAGGACTTCATCGAGAGCTTTGCGCGCGCCGGGGCGGACACCATCATCATCCACCAGGAAGCGACCCCCCATCTGCATCGAGCCCTCCAGCAAATCCACGCGTTGGGGAAAAAAGCAGGGGTGGCGATCAATCCCGCAACGCCGGCCATCCTGATCTCCGAGGTCCTCGCAAATGTCGAATTGGTGCTCGTCATGACGGTCAATCCCGGCTTTGGCGGGCAGGAATTCATCCCGGAGACTCTGGGAAAGATTCGGCAGGTGAGGAACGCCCTTCGCCAGCGCAATCACCCATGCGATGTGGAAGTAGACGGCGGCATCTATGAGGAGACAGTGCGACGAGTGGTGGAGGCCGGCGCGAACGTGCTGGTGGCCGGCTCGGCCGTTTACGACGCCAAAGACGGTGCAGTCGCTGCCATTCAGAGGCTCCTCGCCCGCGCTGGAAGTGAGCCCGATTAGGCTGAGCTTTCTGCGGCGTCTTCTGTGAGGCCAGCGACACAGGTGGCAGGGATGGATTCGCGGGCGCGGCCGGCGCCGAAGACCCGAGCGCCGGCCGTTGTCCGTCTTCTCTAGTCGTGAAGGAACTTGCGAAGGTAAGGCGAGTTCCGCTCGAAGCCGGTCCCCTGACGACGGAAGTGCCCGGAAGGCCCTTCTCCTAGAAACTCCGAGAACCAAGCCTCGTGCTCAATCTCCTCGTGCAGGATGGCGAGGGCAAGGTCGTAAGTGCGGTGGTCCTTGCCAGCCGTCATATTGCAGATGGCCGTATAGCCCGCGACAGCACACCGCTCGGCTTTCACCAGCACGTCGAGCATGGCCTTGACGTCGGTCGGCTTGTCCGGCAGATAGGCGGGTGGGCAAGCGGAGATATCGTGGAATTCGTTCATGTTCCGCGGCAGCTTGCCACCCAGCTCGTAGATGCGCGGCACCAGGGCCTCGAAGTGATTGCGATCTTCGATGCGCGCGTCCTCAGTGATTTCCTTCAATCCCTCGCCATCCAGCCCGATCAGGTTCACGCGCAGGATGGTGTAGTAATAGTAGGTGGTGAGTTCGGCGGAGGCATTGCGGACCAGCATATCCAGCAGCTTGTCCACGTCCACGCCGGCCTTCTGCACCACTTCGCGGGCAACTCGAGCCATAGTCTCATCTCCTTTCGCCTTTAGGCAGGCGAGGCCCCGGGGAGCACTCCCCCGTCCACGCAAGCGTTGTGATCGAAACGCCTCGATTTTCGCTTGCGCTCACCCATAGGTCAAATATATTGTTCCTATTCATGCCATAGGCGGCAGGTATGGAACTTCACCAGCTTCGCTACTTCCTGGCGGTGGCCCGCTTCCGTTCGTTCACGCGGGCGGCCGAACACGAGCATGTCGCGCAGCCCTCGCTGAGCCAGCAGATCCGCAAGCTGGAGGACGAACTGGGCGGCAGGCTCTTCGACCGCCTGGGCCGGAAGATCGCGGTCACGCCACTGGGCGCGCGCTTCCTGGAGCACGCGCGGCGGGCTCTCGAGGAAGTGGAGGGCGCCCGCCATGAGGCGACGGAAATGCTGGGCCTCCGCCGCGGCTCGGTGGCTCTGGGGGCCATCCCGACGGTGGCCCCGTACCTGCTCCCGCGCGTCCTGCCGGCCTTTCGCAAGGGCCATCCGCACATCAGCGTCACGGTGCGCGAAGACCTGACGAACGCGCTCCTGGCCCAACTGGCGGGCGGTGAACTCGACCTGGCGCTGCTCAGCCTTCCGGTGCGGGGAAGCGAATACGAAGCCGTGACTCTTTACAGGGAAGCGATGGTCCTCGCGGTGCCGCAAGATCATCCCTTGCGACGCCGGGCGGGCAGGGGTGTTTCGGGCTCGGAGGTGGCGCGCGAGCCGTTTCTCCTCCTCAAGGACGGGCATTGCTTCCGCGACGACGTGTTCGAGATCTGCACGCGCGCGCGGCTCAGCCCTCAGGTGGCCTTTGAAGGCGGGCAGTTCGAGACGCTGGTCGCGATGGTAGCGGCCGGGGCCGGGATCACCTTGCTGCCGGAAATGGCCTGTGTGCATTTCCGCCGGCGGGGAGTGAGACTCGTGGAGCTGCGCCCTCCGCGTCCGACGCGCACCATCGGATTCGTGCGCGCCAAGGACAAGTATCTGACCCCGGCTGCCCGGGCCCTGATCCAGGTCTTGCAAGAGACCTGCGCAAAGTAGTCGGTGGCGCCTCACCCTGCTGCTTGCCGCGCGAGGGTCGTTGCGCACGGCCTTCGGCTACCTGTTTCCGAGAGCCTCAACCTTTGACTTCAATCTTCTGAGTCGAATATAGTCCTCGTCCCGGCTCCCGCGGTTGAGACATCGGACGACCTTCGCGCAGAGCTTGGCGAAACAGTTATGCGGATCGCTGTTTTTGGGATGGGTTATGTGGGAACCGTCACCGGCGCATGCCTGGCCCGCATGGGCCACACGGTGTGGGGCGTTGACATCTCTGCAGAGAAAGTCGGGATGATCAACGAGGGCCTTTCGCCGGTCGCCGAGCGCGGCCTGGATCGCCTGGTCTCACTGGCGGTCCGAAGGGGTCGGCTGCGCGCCACGCTTTCGGCCGAGGAGGCTGTGCGGAGGTCGGACCTTTCCTTGGTCTGTGTCGGCACGCCCTCGCGAGCGGACGGCAGCGCCGATTTGAGCCACGTTTTCCATGCCGCGGAGGAGATCGGCCGAGCCCTGCGTTCCCGCCGCAGCTACCACACGGTGGCGCTGCGGAGCACGGTCCCGCCCCGCACGATGCAAAGCGGGGTGATTCCTCGCCTGGAGCGATGCGCCGGCAAGAAGGTGGAACGGGATTTCGGCGCCTGTTTCCATCCGGAATTTCTTCGTGAAGGGTCTTCAGTCCCGGACTTCTTCCGGCCGCCCAAGACGGTCATTGGCGCCGCCGGGCCGCGCAGCGCGCGGCGGTTGCTCGAACTTTGGCGGCCGATCCGTGCGCCGTTGTTCCTGACCTCGCTGGGGACGGCGGAATTGGTGAAGTATGCGGATAATTCCTTCCATGCGCTGAAGGTCGCGTTCGCCAACGAGATCGGTACGATCTGCAAATACTTCGGCGTCGATAGCCACGAGGTTATGCGCATCTTCGTGGAAGACACTAAGCTCAACATCTCGCCGCTATACTTGCAGCCGGGCTTCGCGTTTGGCGGACCCTGCCTCCCCAAGGACGTTCGGGCACTTTGCTCGGCGGCCCGTGGCGCCGGGCTCGATCTGCCGCTCCTCTCCAGCATCCTGCCCAGCAATTCAATCCACCTGCGGCGGGCAAGGGATCTGGTGCTGGCAACGGGCAAACGGAAAGTTGGTGTGCTGGGGTTGGTCTTCAAATCGGATACGGACGACCTGCGTGAAAGCCCCGCCTGCGCACTGGTCAGAAGCCTGCTCGAGAAGCGACGCCAGGTCCGGATTTATGATCCGAGGGTGGACCTTCGCCGGCTGATTGGGGCAAACCGGGCCTATGTTGCGCGACAGCTTCCCAATCTGAACCGCCTGCTGGTGGAATCTGGGCGGGAACTCTTGGCAACGTCTGATGTGATCGTCTTGACGGGGAATCAGCCGGAGTTTGATAAGGTCCTCCGCGGTCTCACCCAGCGGCATGTTCTGATCGATCTCGTCCGCTGGCAGGGGAGGGCCGCCGCTCGGGGCGTGCGAGTCCAGGGCATTTGCTGGTGAAATCCGTCTCGTGACGCTTTGGATTTGCGACGCCTGAGCCGGATTGAATGATCCGTTTGACCGCGAGGGCCGGCGCACGCTTTCGAGCCGCGGGCGCGCACACCGATACACCATCACTTATCCACTCCAGCCGCGGAAATTTCCGACGCACTTGACGAGGGAGCCCGGTGTAGAATAGCGGCCCTTCAATCCAGCACGTCACCGACGCGAGATGACACTGACCTGGCTGCAACTTGTGGAATTGACGGTGCTCGGGATCGCCGCCGGCGGTGCGGGCTCCCTGACGGGCATCGGAGGCGGCCTGGTGGTCACGCCAGTTCTGACGCTCGTTTTCGGAGTTCCCATTCATCAGGCCATCGCCACCAGCCTTTGTTGTGTGATTGCCACTTCCTCGGGGGCAGCCGCCACTTACGTAGAGCACCGGTTGGCGGATATCCGGCTGGGCATGACGCTGGAGCTGGCCACCACCCTGGGTGCGGTTGCGGGATCGTTCGTGGCCGGGTTGCTCAGCCGGGAGGCACTCGCCATCCTTTTTGCCATCTTGCTGATCTATGCGGGCTCGACGATGATCCGTCGAAGCCTTAGCGGTCAGACGACCGACCCTGCTTTTCATGAGGGATACCAAGTGAAGCGTCTCCCTCTCGGCCTGGCCGGCTCGGGTGGCGCCGGCATGATTTCGGGCATGTTGGGAGTGGGCGGCGGCGTCATCAAGGTGCCGGTCATGTATCTGCTGATGGGGATTCCGTTCAAAGTGGCCACGGCCACTTCCAACTTCATGATCGGTGTGACCGCGGCCGCGAGTGCGTTCATCTACTACTCCCGCGGCGACGTCCGGCCGTTGATCACGGCGCCTACGGCGGTGGGTGTTTTTCTCGGAGCTTGGCTCGGGTCGCACTTGATGCGGCGCACTCCCAGCCGCTGGCTGGTGATCCTGTTCTCGGCGATCGCTTACTATTTCGCCGTGCTGATGGTATGGAGATCACTGCACGGGGGGTTCGCCCGCTAGGAAGGTTTTGACGACGACACGACGGTAGGGTGGCGAGAGGCAGCAGAGGAGTCGATGGCTCAGTTTTCCGATGAAAAGGCCCAGGATGCGATCACCGCGGTTCTGCGCTACGGTTCGCTTGCCTCTGCCGCGGTGATGGCGCTCGGTCTGGCGCTGGCTCTCGGGCGAAGCGAGGTCATGCCCCGATCTGGCACTCTGTCCCTGGGAGGTTTGCTGACGAGTGCGCTTCGACTTGATCCCGGCGGGGTTACAGAGCTCGGCATTTTGCTCCTCTTGCTCACTCCGGTGTTCCGAGTCGTCGTGGCGGTCGTCAGCTTTGGTCTGGAGCGCGACTTCAAGTATCTTCTCATCTCCCTCGGCGTTTTCGCCGTGGTGCTGGGCAGCATCATCTTTGCCATCCATTGACCTGCCGAGTCAGCCCGTTTAATCCGAGAAGCGTCGGATCCTGGCGCCAACGCGATTCAGCTTCTCTTCGATGCGCTCGTAGCCGCGATCGATGTGGTAAACGCGGTCAATGACGGTTTCGCCTTCGGCGGCGAGCCCGGCCAGGACCAGCGAGGCGCTGGCGCGGAGGTCGGAAGCCTGAATCTTGGCGCCGCTGAGCGGCGTCTTCCCGCGCACAATCGCGCGCCGTCCCTCAACCGTAATGTCCGCGCCCATGCGCATCAGTTCGAGGGCGTGAAGGAAACGGTTCTCGAAGATCGTCTCCGTGATCACCGATGCGCCTTCCGCCTGGGTCATCAAGGCCATGCACTGGGCCTGCATGTCCGTGGGGAAGCCGGGATACTCCTGCGTGCTGATGTCCACGGCACAGAGCGTCCCGTCCTTTTCTACTTCCAGCTCGTGGGGACCATTGGCTCGCACCTTGACACCCACCTCGCCCAGCTTGGCGATGACGGAGGTGAGCTGGCCCACTTCCGCTCGGTCAACCACCAGATGCCCTCCGGCCATGGCCACCGAAACCAGGAACGTTCCAACCTCAATGCGATCGGGGATGATGGGATGTTCAGCGCCGTGGAGGCTGGAGACGCCGTGGATTCGAATCGTGTCCGTGCCCGCGCCCTCGATGGATGCCCCCATGGCGTTGAGCAGGTTGGCCAGATCCTCAATCTCCGGCTCGCGTGCGGCATTCTCCAGGATGGTTGAACCCTCTGCCAGCGTGGCGGCCATCATCAAGTTTTCGGTGCCGGTCACCGTGATGGTATCGAAGTTGAACGTCGTGCCTCGCAGGCCGTCCGTGCGCACTTCGACGTAGCCGTGGTCCATTCGCACCGAAGCGCCAAGCGCCTCGAGCCCCTTGAGGTGAAGGTTGATGGGCCGCGCCCCGATCGCGCACCCACCGGGGAGGGAGACCCGCGCGTGTCCGAAACGCGCCACAAGTGGCCCCAGGACAAGAACCGAAGCACGCATCTGTTTAACAAGTTCATAGGGGGCGACGGGATTCAGCAACTGGCGCGCCTGAATCTCCAGCCGATTGCCGTGTTCTTCGTGCTTGATGGAGGAATCCACGCCCAGCTCGTCGAGCAGGCTGCGCATCGTCCCGATATCGCGCACGCGGGGAATGTTGCGCAGAGTAACGGATTGATCGGTGAGCAGGGAAGCGGCCATGGCGGGCAACGCGGCATTCTTCGCGCCGCTTGCGGTGATCCGGCCCTCCAGGAGATGGCCGCCCTCAATCAGGAATTTGTCCATTTCATCAACGAGTCATTTGTTTGTTGAAATGCGCTTGGCCTTTTCGGCCAAGGCAGCACGCAAGACGTTGGCCGGGTTCGGCGTCTTGCGGAGAATCTGCGCTGCCTCGGACGCGCCGACTCCTTTTGCGAGCATCAAAACGGCGACCGGCAATTGGCCGCCGGATTCCTCGAGTATCCTCCCGGCGATCCTCGGGCTTGCGCCCGTCGCCCGGACCAGGATATTCCGGGCGCGCTGCCGGAGCTTTTGGTTCGTCAACTGGACATTTACCATCCAGTTGGAGAGCACGCGCCCCCAGCGGATCATGCTGGCCGTGGAAAGCATGTTCAGGACCAACTTTTGCGCTGTGCCGGCCTTCATTCGTGTGGAGCCCGCGATGACTTCGGGGCCGACGATGGGGACAATGGAAACGTGCGCCACTTTCGTCAGCGGCGTTCCC
>JAIQGB010000480.1 GCA_020072905.1 Terriglobia bacterium
GGAGCGTTTAGGGCGAAGCGGAGGGCAAGGCCAACGCTAGAGATGGACAGGGAAGGTCCGCACTTATTCGAGACTTTCGACGGACACCTGATCACTGACAACTGTAGTTCAGCGGCTTGCGCCGACGGGCTGGTTGCAGAGGGTGAGCCAGCCGTAACGGTCTTCGGCGCGGCCTTCGACGATGGAGAGAAAGCGCTCCTGCAGCTTTTTGGTGATGGGGCCGGGCTTGCCGGCGCCGACCGCAATGCGGTCCACAGAGCGGATCGGGGTAATTTCCGCCGCGGTGCCGGTGAAGAAGACTTCGTCGGCGATGTAGAGAATCTCGCGCGCCAGCTCCTGCTCGATGACCTCGAAGCCCAACTCATGCGCCAACGTGATGACCGAATCGCGCGTGATCCCGGGCAGGACGGAGGAGGCCAGCGGCGGGGTATGAATCCTCCCCTCGCGCACCACAAAGATGTTCTCGCCGCTGCCTTCGCTGATGTGCCCGGAGGCGTCCAGTGCGATGCCTTCCGTGTATCCGTTGGTGACGGCCTCCATCTTGATGAGCTGGGCATTCATGTAGTTCGAGGCGGCCTTGGCCATGGCCGGCATGGTGTTGGGCGCCATGCGATGCCAGGAGGCGACGCACACATCTACGCCCTGGTTCAGAGCCTCGGCGCCCAGATACTTCCCCCACTGCCAGGCGAGTAGATACACCTCGATGGGATTCTTAAGAGGATTGACGCCCACTTCGCCGTAGCCGCGAAAGATCACGGGCCGGATGTAGCAGTGCAGCGCCTTGTTTGTGCGCACGAGTTCCACCATCGCCTGCTGGAGTTGTGGGCGTGAGTAGTCGAGCTCCATGCGGTAAATCTTGCAGGAATTGACCAGGCGGTCGGTGTGCTCCTTGAGGCGGAAGATGGCCGGGCCTTGCGGCGTCTCGTAACAGCGGATGCCCTCAAACAAGCACGAAGCATAGCTCACCACATGCGAGGCAACGTGAATCGTGGCGTCTTTCCAGGGGATGAATTTGCCGTTGTGCCAGACCTGGTCGTAATAGACGATGGACATGACTTCTTCTCCGCCTGCCAGTTTTCCTCGGTGGAACTCCGTCCCGGCGCCAAGGGCACCGTACACGCTAACGGGAAATTATAGCACGAGGGTTTCGACATGCTTTTTGAATCGCTGCGCGGCTCGAGCATTGTCTCTCGCTGCCGCGGTGTTCTTGGCCTGAAGCGTGTTGGGGCGCCGCGCGGGCGCTGGCCCGCCGGGCGTACCGCGAATGAGGGTGCCGTAGGGCACCCCACCCCCATTCCTCGCGCGCTCCCGGGGCGCCGGAGGAACTTCCAGCCCTCCACATCCAGCTGCGACTGCCCCGGAGCACCTGCCCCGGAGCACCTTGGCCGGGCCACAAGTCTCTGTTACCATGCGCCCACATGTTCCCGGACATTCACAGCGAAGCGGGCCGGCACGCCCTCTACTTGGTGGGGTTTATAGTTGCTAACATCTTGGTTTCGGGGATCAGTTGGCGACTGGCGGGCAGGGAGCGCCGGGGGATTCGCCTGGTGGGGCGGGGGTGCGCAGCCTTCTTCGCCCTGACGAATGTGGGGCTTGTTCTCGGTTGCTTGTTTCACCTGCTACGCGGCGGAGTGGACTGGTTCTATTCCGCGCTTCTCATCATCGCGTTCGTGTTTGCCTACCGAATTGGCGGGGCGACTGTCGGCCGATACCCTTGACGCATTGCTGGGGGGGAGATGCTCCGAAGTGGCTGCCGGGCCGCCTGGCTATTGGTCTTCCCGAGGATATGCTTTCGTCTTGCTTTCGATTAACCAATGTGGTAACTTTCCCCCAACATGGGTAGCCTCCTGCGGGTCAGGTACACGCGCACTTACCCAAGGCTGGCGGTTGACCTTCCGGTCTGGATTCTCCTTTCCGAGGCACCGCTTCACAAGCGCGCCACGTCGCTTGGCGGCGGTGGAATGTTTTTGGCCGTGACGACGCCGCTGGAGATCGGAACGGAAGTCGTGATCCGGTTCCGGCCGGCCAAACATCTGCCTGTGATCCCGGTTAAGGCCAAGGTGCTCTACCAAATTCCCGAACAGGGAACCGCAGTGGAGTTCACGGAGATCCAGCCCGAGCACCGCCAGGCCTTGGTGCGGTTGATTCTTTATCGGCGTTTGCACGCGCGCAAGGTTCCACGCGCCCGCATGGTCACGCAGGTCATCTGCCCGGAGCTTCTCACCTTGGCCTATTCTCGCGATGTGAGCGTGGGCGGCATGTTCATAGAGACTCGCCAGCCGCTCCCCGTAGGCACGCGGTTGAACCTGCGGTTTCACATTGAAGACGATGCCCCGATCGTGGCCGCGGAGGCCGTGGTGGCTTATGAGGTCGTCGGGCTCGGCATGGGAATCCGATTCTGGTGGATCTCGCTCGAGGACCGGTAGCGCATTGCGGACTACGTGGCCCGGTGTGAGACGCAGGAACCGACGGCCGACCCCAATCCCCTGAAAACCTAGCGGCAACCCGAGTCGTCTCGTCAACCGAGAAGGCGATGCGCATCCGCAAGCTTGGCCGGGATGCGCAGCTCCTGAGGGCAGTGGGGCAGGCAATTGCCGCAGGCGATGCACGCACCGGCTTGCTTGTCCAGCCAGGCATAGAGGGCGCGG
>JAIQGB010000078.1 GCA_020072905.1 Terriglobia bacterium
GCTCGACGCGATTTACCTGGGTCTGAGCGAGGCCAAGAAGGCCACGACAAACCGCAAGGCCCTGCTGGTGATATCGGACGGGGGCGACAACCACAGCCGGTACACCGAGAACGACGTCAAACGCGCGGTGAAGGAGTCCGACGTGCAGATCTACGCGGTGGGAATCTTCGAGCCGCTGAGCGCGCGCTCCCGGACAGCGGAGGAGGCCCGCGGCCCGAGCCTGCTCGCCGATTTGGCGGAAATTTCCGGGGGACGGATGTTCAGCGTGGAAGATCCCAACGAACTGCCGGACATCGCCGAGAAAATCTCCATCGAGCTGCGCAACCAGTACGTTCTCGGCTACCGCCCGTCGAACCTCGTCCGCGACGGGCGCTGGCGGCGCATCAAGGTGAAGCTCAGCCCACCCAAGGGGTTGCCCCCGCTCCAGGTTTACGCGCGCACCGGATATTATGCTCCGACACAGTAGCCAAAAGCTCGACAAGAACATCCGTTGGCTCGCGATGTTCGCTTTCCTGATCATCGCGCCGGCGCTTCTCGACGGCCAGGAGCCGCCGCCCCCCCCCGCCCAGGCCCCCGCGGGACAACTCAAATCCCGAGAGTACACGATCAATGTGGACGTCAACCTGGTCGTCCTGCACGCCACCGTGCTCGATAAGAAAGGCCGGATGATTAACGATCTCCGTCAGGACAATTTCCGGGTTTACGAAGACGGCGTCCCGCAGAAACTGTCCGTCTTTTCGCACGCCGACATACCGGTCACGATGGGCATCGTCATTGATGACAGCGGCAGCATGCGGGACAAGCGCTCGGCGGTGAACGCCGCAGCGCTGACGTTTGTCAAGACTTCGAACCCCCAGGACCAGGTCTTCGTCGTCAATTTCAACGACGTCTACTACCTCGACACGCCGGGCGACTTTGCCTCCAACATCGAGGAGCTCAAGTCCGCGCTCGACAAGATCGACTCGCGCGGTGGCACAGCGCTCTACGACGCCGTCTACGCCTCGCTTGACCACCTGAAGCTCGGCAACCGTGACAAGAAGGTTGTGCTCGTCGTCACCGACGGCGAAGATAACGCCAGCCGCTACGCCCTCGAAGAACTGACGCGCTACGCGCAGAAATCCAACGCCGTCATTTACACCATCGGACTCCTGGGCGGGGAAGAGCCCGGCGGCCTTTTCAAGATCAAGCGCAGCGGCACGCGCCGAGCGGCGAAGGTTCTCGAGAAGCTGGCCGAGATTACCGGCGGTCAAGCCTACTTCCCGAAATCGCTCGACGAAGTCGAATCCACCTGCGTGCAGATCGCCCGCGACATCCGCAACCAGTACACTCTCGCCTACTATCCCACGAACACCAGGAAGGACGGGACCTACCGAGCCGTGCGCGTGGATGCGACTTCCTCGCCCTCTCGTGACCGCCTGCAGGTTCGCACCCGCACCGGTTACTACGCCCCGAAGGCGGGATCCCCAACCACCGCAGCCTCCGGCAAATAACCCGCGCCCCTCGCGCGAAAGCTGCTTGACAGGCCCATTGGGCGCCGCTAGACTCTGCCCGGGGACTAAGGCGGTCCTGTCCACGAAACTCCCAATATCAGGAGATCCCATGATGAAACGACTTTTCCTTCTTCTGGCAATTTCCGTCCTGGCTTGGCCGGCAGGTGCGCAGGCGCAGACGCCTTCGCAGCCGCAGGGCCGCAAAAAGCTCGTCGCGATCATGGATTTCGATTACGCCACCGTGCGGGGCGGCGTGGCGGCCCTGTTCGGTACGGACATCGACGTCGGCAAGGGTATCGCCGATTTGCTGGTCACGAAGTTGGTGAAGGACGGGACCTACAGGGTGGTTGAGCGTAAGGCGCTCGACAAGATTCTCGCCGAGCAGAATTTCTCCAACAGTGACCGCGCCAATCCCGCCTCCGCCGCCAAGCTGGGCAAACTTCTGGGAGTGGACGCCATCATCGTGGGCAGCATCACGCAGTTCGGGAATGAAACCAAGAATACCAATCTCGGCGGCGTAGGCCGCTCGATCGGAGGCTTCGGTGTCGGTGGGTTCGGGCACAAAAAGTCGAAAGCCATCGTGGGTCTTGACGCCCGCCTCGTGAACGTCGACACGGGTGAAATCCTGGGGGTGGCCGAGGGGAAGGGGGAGTCCCAGCGCGAAAGCACTTCCTTGCTGGGCGGCGGCGGAAACTGGCACGGCTTCGGCGGCGGGAATGTGGACTTCGGCAGCAGCGACTTCCAGCAAACCATCATCGGCGAAGCCGTGCACGCGGCGGTCAACAACATGACCTCGGAGCTGATCGCCGACAACTCCAAGATCGAAGCGCGCAAGATCGAGGTCGAGGGTCTGGTGGCGGCGGTTGACAACGGCCAAGTCATCCTCAATGTGGGTGCGAAAGCAGGCCTGAAGGCCGGCGACCGGCTCTCGATTGAGCGTGTCACGCGCGAGATTAAAGATCCCGCTTCCGGCAACGTCATCCGCCGGATGTCGTCTCAGGTCGGCGTCATCGAGCTCACCGATGTCGACGACGTCTCTGCCGTCGGCAAGATAGTCTCCGGGTCGGATTTCAAGGTGGGCGATCTGGCAAAGACCGCCACACAGTAGAAGCCGGGAAGACACCGCCGGACCTTGTCGGGCACGTGCCGACCGCGGCGCTCCGAGATATGTCCCAGCGTGTCGCGCCCCGCCTCGCCACGATCGGCGGCATCCGGCATCGCTCTGGTGCCGACGCTGTCGAGCACGATGAGGACAATCCTCTCAAACATTGCCGTGGTACGGACTCATTGTTGCCGCAGGACCACGTAACGGCTGATGGAATATCCGAAGACGGCGCCGGCGAACACGTCCGAGGGAAAGTGTGACTGCAGCGGAACGCGCGAAAACCCCACCAAGCCCGCAAGACCATAAGCCACCCAGGGTACCCAGCGGTGCCGCCGGTAGCGCTCGGCGAAAATTGTAGCGACGGAAAACGCCGCGATCGTGTGCCCGGAGGGAAAGCTGCCTCGTCCGCCGAGAAATCGGCCACTGCCCTTGAACCACGTGTGCGCAAAATCGCCGTCCGGGGGAATCTCCGCGGGCCTTAGTCGCCGATCGACGTTTTTCATCACCAGGGTCAGGATTTCCGCATCGGCCACCGCCTCACCGGCGAGCAGCGCGGTCTGTTGCGCGTACGAGTCGCGGTGGGCGAGTCCGACAGCATAGGCCGAAAGGGGAACGATGGCGGTGGCCAGGGCGGTGTTGCGCCCGCTGAAAACGCGGTTGAAATCATGGAAGCTCGTGGTGCGGCGGAAGTAGGGCGCGTCGTGCGGGTCCAGGGCGACCAGCCCTGCGGTGGCGAGAATGAAGGCCAGCGTGGGCTTGGCATGCTTCCCCTGTGCAGCCCGCACGGGGAAAAGCCAAACGGGTTTCTGATCGTGGAGGATGTTAGGGACGAGGAGCTTCCAGGAAACCGGCCGGCCGTTGTCGGGGACCGTTGAACTACTGGGGGGTGGTGGGGTTGCAGGTTCCTGCGCTGTCCCCGGCCCGGCGTGCAGGATCAGCCCTGCAAATAGCGCAAGACCGGGAAGAAGGCGGCGACGAGGCATCCTCCCAGACACCCGCCTTAGCCCGGTCTCCTCGACACTACGCTCGAGTTGCTCTCGGCGAGAACCTCTCAGCAGGCGGCTCACTTTGCTGCGAAGTTCGCGGAGAGCAGCATGTCGCCCCACTGGATAGTTATCGTGCCTCCGTCACCGGCTTTTTCCAGCGAGATCGTGACCTGCTCGGCGCTCTTACTGGCCTTGGTTTCCGTCAGGGGCGCGGCAGCGAGGTCCTGGGCCGCATCGTGCTGAGTGCCCCACTGGCCGTGCTGCTTGTTGAAGACCAGCTTCCAACCGCCGTCCGCCTCCTTGCGGGCCCACAGGCTATATTCACCCTTGGGGACGGTCACGTCACCAAAAACCAGATCAGTGCCCGTCGAAAAGGTCGTGGATTTGTTGGAGCCCAACCGCCAGACGTCGCCGGGCTTCAACTGGCCGATCAACTGCTGAACCGTGCGCCCGTTGAGTGCGGGCTGGCCGTAATCCACCGAGACCGTTTGGCCCTTCAGCTCCAGCTTGGCGGCGCCGCGAGCCTGACCCTGCGCATAGGCGATCGCCGCAAGGCAAAACAGCAAAGCTGTGACCCCGAGCATCGAAAGCAGTCGTTTCATTTTCCCTCCTCCTGTGAAGTTACCTCAGCGCCGCCGGCTGCGAGTCGCTAGCGGGACCCCAGCCAGTCCAGCGCTTGATTCCAGAACTGCTCGTAGTATTTCCAGTTTTGAAAGCCCGCGCCCCAGTGCGGAGCGATGTCCGAAGCAAAAGCCATCGCGCGGCCCTTCCCGAACGTCCAGACGACGATTGCCGGGTCGCCCGTTTCCTTGAACACCGCCAGGACCTTGGCGCTCCTCTTCGGAACGATACGATTATACCCGTTAAAGATAGGACTTGGCGACCATTCGATGCCGCGCATGAGGGGATGCTGCGGCTGTTTTACTTCCAGCGTGACGCCTTCGGGGGTTTCCGCACGGTCGTCGTCAATAGCGAGGCAATCGACGGGCAGCGCTTCCTCGACGGGCGTGCCGTGCCAGTTCCCGGCGTTGTGCCGGCCCACGAACGTCGCGTACCCGCCGATCATCGCCAGCGCCCCGCCCTGCCAGACGTAGTCGCGAATGGATTTCAAGCGGTTCGGCCCCATCGGCGCCCGGGTCGAACGCTCCGTGGGATAGAGCACGATGGAATCGCTGTCCACATCGCTCAGCATCACCACGTCGAAAGCCTTGAGGGCCTCGGGCGTCTCCGGGAACTTGGCCAGCGCGTCCCAGCCCGTCATGTAGGTGACTTCGTAGCGTGGGCTCTTGCGCCAGGCATCGATGATCCTCTGCGCGGCGTTCTCAATCAACACGCCCCGCTGATCGTAGGTGAAATTGCTGGAGGCACCCACCGCGCCCAGCGTAACCCCCGAGTCCCCCACGTAGAGCACTCGAACCTTGGTAGATGTTTGCGCCATTAAACCCCCCGCAGCAAGGGCAGTCAATACAAACAGGCCGAGCGAGCTTGGTTTGAGCATTTGAGATTTAACCTTCCTAATCAACCTCTCGCCGCTACACGCCCTGGATGACCAACCGTGCACCCGTCAGACCCAGGTGCTGGTCTGTTGACCAGCAGACGCGAATCCGACGCTCCTGAATAATCCCCAGGCCGTGAGCGTCTGCCAGCGTGAGCGGCTGGTCGTCGAACTTCTTCACCAGCCGGCTCGACTTCCTGAGTTCCTCTCCATCAAAAGGCTGAATCGCCAGGACCGATAACTCGCCGATGAAATTGAGAAACTGGATCGCTCGGTTCTGGTCGTACCGCCGCAGGAACCAACCATGCCCTTCCGCGGGTGGCGCATACATGCCGCCTTCTGGCATGTGTGGGATCGCCAATAGTCAACGTCTGGATTCCCGCTTGCGCGGGAACGACGACGAAAGTGGTGGCGGCGGCGTTGGCGAAGAACGGGCGCAAGAGCCCTCAACGTCTCGTTCACCGCGCGGCTGTCGGGGAAAACGTCCAGGACCTCCGGGTCGATCACGACCACGTTGGCGCCTTGAGCGTATCGTGCTGCCGTCACGCCTCGGGCCGCCGAAGAGAAGTCGTACTCCGACCGCATTGTGTCACGGTCTTCCTTCTGATTATTACGTTTGCTGTTCCTCTCCATAAAACGGGTAGGATGCACGGCCCACGATGGTCAGTGTCTGGATTCCCGCTTGCGCGGGAATGACAACGACAATGGCTGACCCCTGCGTTCGGTTGTCACCCCCGCGCAAGCGGGGGTCCACCTTGGCCGCGCCGCCCTCCAATGATTCAATGGCCCAATGACCCGATGATTCAATCGCCCGATCACCCAATCACGCAATCACTCAATCACTCAATCGCTAAATCACACTTGCTTTTTTGCCGTCCCAGATGACCTTGCGGCTGCCGTTGCGGTAAGACATGTTGGCGATGTGGGCGCCCACCGCGGCGTTGTGGCCTTCGACGCCACTCTCCTTGCTCTTCTTGTGGCTGCGCACGCATTCGACGAACGCTTTGACGTGCAGGTCCGTGGGATCACCGATGATGTCGTAGTGCTCGCCCAACCCCTGGACACGGGCCGTCCCCGGCGACCACGGCTGGTTGATGCCCACGATGTTGTTTTCCTTGACGAACTCATCCTGCATCTTCTGTGGCCAGGTGGCGACGACCCATCCGTAATCGTCGAGCGCATCGTCGGGATAGAAGGCAAGTTCCGTTTCGCTCACCTGCACCGTGCCCTTGGTGCCCATGAAGTAGGCGCCAAAACCCTGGCTGGAAGAATTGAGCGTCAACGAAACGTTGTAGGTGAAGTTCGGATATTCGAAAAGGGTCTGCACCACGTCCGGCACTTCCGTCTCGGGATAGATTTTCTTCCAGCGATACGTGCCGCCGTATGTGATGGCGCTGCGCGGATAGGGTTCTTTCATCAGGTAGTGGAGCGTGTTGAGGTGATGGACGACAAGGTCGGTCTGCAGGCCGCCGGAATAGTCCCAGTAGCAGCGCCAGCGGAAGTAGCGGCGCGCGTCGAAGGGCCGCTGCGGCGCCGGGCCAATCCACGATTTCCAGTCAATGGTTTCTTCGTTCCCGTCAGGGGCTATGGGGTAGAACCACGCGCCCGCGGGCGTGTTGCGATTCTCCCAGGCCTTAATGAGCGTGATCTGGCCGCAGCGGCCCTCGTCAATCCATTTCTTGGCGAGATCGGTGAGCGGCGAGTTCACCCACTGGCTGCCGATCTGGAGAATCCTCCCCGTGCGCTTCTCCGCATCCATGATCGCAAAGCCGTCCTCGATCGTGTAGGTCATGGGCTTTTCGCAATAGATGTCCTTGCCGGCGTCCATGGCCTCGATAACCATTGTTTTGTGCCAGTGGTCGGGGCTGGCGATCAGGACGGCTTCAATGTCTTTGCGCTCGAGAATGCGGCGGTAGTCACCGGTTGTTTCGAGTTTCTCGCCGAATAGCTCTTTGGCGCGGACCAGCCGATCCTTGTAAACGTCGGCAGCGGCCACGAGCTCGACGCCGGGCACGGTCAGGAAACTCGCGGCATCCTGGATGGCGCGTGCGCCAATGCCGATCACTCCCACGCGCAGCGTGTCGCTGGGCGGGACCGACGCCGGGCCCGGGCTTGAAGCCCAGATAATCTTGTTGCCGGACCTCAGGGCCACGGTGCCCGCCGTGACCAGGCCCGAACGGCGCATGAATTCTCTGCGATTGATTGCCATCGGTAAAAACCTCCTCAGGGGACCTTCGTGAGGCGGCCAGATCCGAGACCGCCCCCCGCGACGGGATAATCTCCTCGCCGCAGTGCGATCAAATCGAACAGCGCGGCGGGATTATAACTCCGGCCGACATCCCCAACCAGAAATTGTTGTCGCGCGGGGGAGCGCGGAGCTTTGTAAGATCCAGAGGAAAGAATCTCCAATCCGACCTTGGGATGGCTGTTTGGGATCCCGTCCTCGCTCGTATCAGACAGACACAGGTCGTGGGCCGCGTCCTTTCTCAGCGATCCTTATCCGCCACGAGTTTCAGAAGATTCTCTAGTTCTTCCGGGAGCGGCGCCCGCAGGGTCATGAGCTCGCCGCCGCGCGGATGGCGGAACCCCAGCGTGGCGGCGTGGAGGAAGGTCCGGGGCAGGGTCTTCTCTTCTCTGCCGCCGAGGCGCAGCTTCGCGGGCGCGCCGTAAAGCGTGTCGCCAACGACAGGATGACCCAGCGAGGCGAAGTGCACGCGGATCTGATGCGTGCGGCCGGTGCGCGGCTCGGCTTCTAGCAAGGTGAAATGCGCGAAGCGTCGCTCGACACGATATCGAGTGAGCGCCTCGCGAGGGCGGATGCCGCCGACTTTCATCCGCACCCGTCGCACGGGGTCGCGTCCCACTGGCTTGGAGATTTCACCCGAGTCCTTGGCTACTCTGCCGTGGACGAGGAGGAGATACGTCTTGTGGACTTCCCTTCCCTTGAACTGCGCCGCCAAGCCCCGGTGGGTGAAATCGTTCTTCGCCACGACGACCAAACCGGACGTCATGCGGTCCAGGCGATGCACGATGCCGGGCCGCAATTCTCCGCCGGCGGTTGAGAGCGCGCCGATGTGATGGAGGAGCGCGTTGACGAGCGTGCCGCTTTTGACGCCCGCGCCAATGTGTACCACCATCCCCGCGGATTTATTAACGACCACGAGATCGGAGTCTTCGTAGAGGATTTCTAGCGGTAGGTCCTCGGGTGCGGCGCGCAATTCTTCACGCTCGATCCGCACTCGAATCAGGTCGCTCGCTTCAACTGCCTCGCCCGGCTTGCGAACGTCACGCCCGCCTCTCGTCACCAAGCCAGCGCGAATCAGGCGTTGCACCTGACTGCGGCTGACGTCCGGTATCTGCCGTGCGAGGTAGACGTCACAGCGCGTTCCGGCATCTTCAGCGGCCACCACGAATTCCCGGACTCGCAGCATTTGGGGATTGCTCCCGAAGAGGTGTGCGGTGAGTCGCGCTGCCGCTCGGGCCTCACAGGCGCTCGGCGACGCAACTTTATTCCGACGAGATCAGATGAAAGATCAGGAACCCGGCGCCCACCACAATCGCGCTATCTGCCAAATTGAAGGAGGGCCAGTGATAGCTCCGCGCGTAAACGTCAATGAAATCCACAACGCGCCCGAAGCGAATGCGGTCGGCGAGATTGCTGAGCGCACCGCCGAGAATCATCGCCAGCCCCACGCCCGATTCCCAGGCCAGTTGCTTCGACCTCCAGACCATCGCCACCACGAACACCAGCAGCGCCGCCGAAGCCACCACCAGCAGGGCGGTCTTCCAGGAGGCCGGAGAATCCGAGAAGAGTCCGAACGCCGCCCCCGGATTCTTGCTGTGCACGAAGTTCAGGAAATGCGGAAGGATGGGGATGACGGCGTGCTCAGGAATCGAACGCTCAACGAGCGCCTTGGTCGCCTGGTCGCCGACCAGGATGACCAGGGCCAGGACTACGTACATGACTCGCGAAATGTTCCTGACGCGTACGGCAAGAGCCTGGGACATTTCAGCATCCGGCAAGCAACGCCCGAGGACAGAGCACTAGGCGTTTCGTGCAATCTCCACCAGCGCCGCCGAGCAACGCTCGCAGACGGTAGGATAGCGGGCATCTTCGCCCACACGCGGGGAGTAATTCCAGCAGCGCTCGCACTTCCGTCCCGCCGCTCTCTCCACGCGCACCCGCAGGTCGAGAAGTTCAGTGGATGAACCATTGGGAAGAGGCCCGGGTGCGAGTTCCACTTGCGAGACGATGAAAAGCGTGGGCAGAAACGCCTGGTAGGTTTTCAGCAAGGCTCCGAGCTCTCCCGGGGCGGAGATGATAACTTTGGCTTCCAGCGCGCCGCCAATGAACTTGCTCTGGCGGGCCCCTTCGAGTGCTTTCAGCACCTCATTCCGCACGGCGATGAGTTGCGGCCAGTTCCCGAGCGATTGCAAATGCCCATCGGGAATGCCCTCGAGAAGCCGCTGGGGAGGAACGAATGTCGCCAGGTGCACGCTCGGCTCGCGACGGCCACCATCGGCCGAAGGCGGTAAATGCGACCAGACCTCATCCGCCGTGAAGCACATCAACGGCGCCATCACCCGGACCAGAGCGTCAGCAATCCGGTAAATCGTCGATTGTGCCGCGCGCCGACGCGTCGAAGCGGCAGGGGCCGTGTAGAGCCGGTCCTTCAAAATGTCGAAGTAGAAGGCGCTCAAATCCACCGTCGCAAAGTCGTAGACCGCGCGGTAGACCTTCTGAAACGCGTATTCCTTGTAGGCGCTCTTGACGCGCTCGAGCACCTCCGCGGTCCTCGCCAGTGCCCAAGCGTCAATCTCCTCGAGTTGCTCGCCGGTGACCATGTGGCGCTTGGGGTTGAAGTCGTAAAGGTTGGCCAGACAGTAGCGGAACGTGTTGCGCAGCTTGCGATAGGCCTCGGAGAGCCGGACGAGCATCTCTTCGCCGATGCCGATGTCCTCGCCCATCACCAAGGACGCGGCCCACAGACGCAGAACCTCCGCCCCATGGGTCTTGATGATCTCCATGGGCCCGATGCCGGTGCCCAGGGATTTCGACATGGCCCGGCCCTGAGGATCGAGCACCCAGCCGTGGGTTAGCACGGTGCGATAGGGCGCCCGGCCGTGGGTCACCAGAGCCACCAGCAACGAGCTGTGGAACCAGCCCCGATACTGGTCGCCGGCCTCGAGATAGACGTCCGCAGGCCAGGGGAGATCCGGGCGGCGCCCCAGCACGGCAAAATGGCTTGAGCCGGATTCCAGCCAGACATCGAGGATGTCAGTCTCCTTGCGGAGCTTCGTTCCGCCGCACGCGGGGCACTTTGTGCCGGGCGGCAGCAGGTCCTCGATGGGGTGCGTGTACCAGGCGTCGGCACCCTCTTTGCGGAAGAGCTCGACCGCCGGCCGCGCCAGGCGCGCGCCGAATTCGGGCGGATCGATCAGCGGCTTCTTGCACGTCTCGCAATGGAATACCGTGATAGGGACGCCCCAGGCGCGCTGGCGCGAAATGCACCAGTCCGGCCGCGTGGCGATCATATTGGAGATGCGCTCCTCGCCCCACTCCGGCAACCAGCGAACTTTCTTGATCTCGTCGAGCGCGCGCTGCCGCAATTGCCGGTGATCGATACTGACGAACCACTGCTCATTGGCGCGGAAAATCACGGGATTGTGGCATCGCCAGCAGTGCGGATACGAATGCGTCAGCCATCCCGGAGCTCCGACGAGCGTCCCGCGCACTTTCAACAAATCGATGATGGGCTCGTTGGCTTCAAACACCGTCTTGCCTTTGTATTCGGGCAGGCCCTCGGTGAACTCGCCCGCATCGCCGACCGGGCTGTAAATCTCGAGCCCGTATTTCATCCCCGTTTCGTAGTCTTCGCGGCCGTGGCCGGGAGCAGTGTGCACGCATCCCGTGCCGTCTTCCGCGGTCACGTAATCCGCGAGGACGCCGCGGACGCGGCGATCCAGGAACGGGTGCTGCATTTCGATCCCGTCGAGTTTCCTGCCGCCGATGCGCGCCAGAATCGTCGCGGCCTTCAAGCCCGTTTCCTGCAGCGTGGGCTCGTGGCGGCGGCTCTCGAGGAGATAGACATCCCCGCCGTCTCCGCTGGCGGCAACGTATTCAAACTCCGGGTGAAAGGCCACGGCCATGCTGGCCGGAAGTGTCCAGGGCGTGGTCGTCCAGATGATGACCCACACCTTGCGGCCGGCGAGCGCGGCGTCCAATTGGGCAGGATCGGAAAGGAGTTGGTAGCGGACGTAGATGGACCGGCTGCGGTGGTCTTCGTATTCCACCTCCGCCTCGGCGAGCGCCGTCTTGTCCTTAATACACCAGTAAACAGGCTTGAGGCCGCGATAGACGTAGCCTTGCTCGAGGTACTTGAGGAAGACTTCGGTGATGAGCGCCTCGAATTCAAAGTCCATCGTCAGGTACGGGTGCTCCCATTCGCCGAACACGCCCAGGCGGCGGAAATCCTGGCGCTGGATCTCCACAAACTTTTCTGCGTAGCGCCGGCAGGCCTGCCGGATCTCCACCGTACTCATCTGCGCTTTGCGCGGACCCAGCTCTTTATCGATATTGATTTCAATCGGCAGGCCGTGGCAGTCCCATCCCGGAAGGTAAGGCGCGTTGAAACCGAGGAGCGTCCGGGACTTCACAATGAAATCCTTGAGGATCTTGTTGAGCGCCGTCCCCAGATGGATCCGGCCGTTGGCGTAGGGCGGCCCGTCGTGGAGCGTGAAAATCGGCGCGTCGCGCCGTGCTTCGCGAATTTGTCCGTAGAGATTCTCCTCCGCCCACTTCTCCAGCCATTTCGGCTCGTTCTGGGGCAGATTGGCCTTCATCTGGAAGTTGGTTCGCGGCAGGTTGAGCGTGCTCTTGAGGTCGAGCGCCTTCTGCATGAGTCCTCCGGACGAAAGGCGAAACTACGCATTATAGAGAAGAAGCAAAGCGAGTGTCCAGCAAGGCAGCCTGACGCAACCTGTCGGTCACTGCCGCTGGCGCCGTTCCAACTTATTAGGCCAATCTTCGATAGCCGGAAGCGCCGGAAG
Source organism: Terriglobia bacterium (assembly GCA_020072905.1). Lineage (GTDB taxonomy): Bacteria > Acidobacteriota > Terriglobia > UBA7540 > UBA7540 > JAIQGB01. The sequence continues at coordinate 12,127 of JAIQGB010000078.1, forward strand.
GCGGCTGGCGCGCGGGCCAGAATGCATAATCCTAAATAGTTGGAACGGCACGAGCACTCGATTCTGCGCGAGGAGGAATCGAAGGGGGGAGGAAAAATCGAACCGCGGGCGAGCCTCGTTTGCCGCGAGGCTGCCCGCGGAAGGTTCCGAACTCAAGCCACGGCGGCGCGCGGCCGCAAATGAGTTTCAATCACCCGAAGGACCTGCTCCGAGGAGAGCGGCTTTTCCAGATAGTCGACGGCGCCCAACTGCATGGCTTCCAGATAGCAGTTCATGTCTACCGAACGAGTGAGAACCACGACCGGAATGTGCCGGTCGATCGCCAGCACGCGCTCGAGTAGCGTGCGGCCTTCAAATGCCCGGCTCCCTTGGTTGATGACAGCAAAATCCACCGGCCCGTCTGCCAGGGAACGTTCAGCTTCGTTGTACGACGTGCAGACGCAGACTCTGAAGCCCTGCTGCTGAAGGAGGGAAGTGTAGTATTGCCGGTCCCTGAGGTCAGGTTCGACCAGGAGCACTCTGGCTCGCCGGAGGAAAGGACGATGTTCCTGCACTCGATGACTCGCGATTCCCGAACCCATGATTCACCTCCCAAAGATGAATGTTTCGTTGCTGCCGGCTCTCCTCTTTCGCCAAGATCCGGCAACAGGGGGAAATCTGCCTCTCGGTCGCCCCAAGCGACCGATTGATCGTCGCGATCCGAGTCGGTTTGTTCTATTCCCTTCTTATCGCAAGAAAACTCTGCAACTCTTTTGCCGGC
>JAIQGB010000481.1 GCA_020072905.1 Terriglobia bacterium
CCGGCCTCAGGCCGATCTCCCACGAGGATCTCGCGCCTTCCGACTTGAAGAGACCGAGCGGTTGAGCCAAGCCGAAGTCGATCTGGCCGTCTCCCGCAAACCGGAGCAGGCTCGCCGGTTCGGCGGGACTGGCGAGGGGCGTCGGGAAGGTTTCTCTTGCGGCGGCTTGTTCACTGTTTGGCGGGTAAACGCTGGCCGTTTGTGCCTCCAATCGCGGCGATAGGGCCGCCAGACCGAGAATCAGCATGACCACGTGAATTCGAATGCCCATCGTTGACCTCCGAATGCCTTTGTTTCCAGCCCTGGCAGGCCATCCACGATACTGCAAAATGTGGCGCGACAAGGTGGCGTTTGGGGCGGCCGTGAACCCCCGCCAAGGTCCGGCGCGGCAGGAGCAACGCGGCCCTATAATGATGGCATGCGATACGGGATCATCGCCGACGACCTGACGGGCGCTTGCGACGTCGCAGGCCGCCTCACGCACCTCGGCTATCGTCCCGTCGTCCGAGTACGGGCGGCCAGCCGGCCTGCGCGGCGGTCATCGCCGGACGCAGACTCCGCTGTGCTCGTTATCAACGCCCGCAGCCGCGCCTCCTCCGTGGACGGAGCTATGGCGCTCGTGCGGGTGGCCGCTGAGGATTTGGAGCGAGCGGGCAGGCGTGTGATCTACCACAAGATGGACTCCACTCTGCGTGGTTACTGGCCCGAGGAGCTGGACACCCTGGATTCGCTCCTGCGGCCAACGCGCGTGCTGATCTGCCCGGCATTCCCGGCACGCGGCAGGTTTTACCGAGGCGGACACCTGGATCTTGGGAAAGAGGAGTGGAAGGAACTCTACGAGTTCGCGCCAACTATCTGGTCGCGAGACCTGCGAAGCAGCCTGAAGGAACAGCTTGGTTACTACCCGCATCTGGTGAGTCTCGACGTTCTGCGCCGGGGGCAGAAAGCCGTGCGCCAGGCCGTCGCGACGGCAAAGACCCGCTACGTCGTGTTTGATGCCACGCGAGAGCGTGACCTGGAAGTGATCGGCAAAGCTTTCCGCGACTCCGAAGCGCAGGTTCTTTGGGCGGGCTCGGCGGGCTTGGTGCGCTACGTGCTGCCGCGGCTCGCGCAACCCGAGTCAGGGCTGAGCGCGGCTCCGGAGCGCCCGTGGTTGCTGATCCAGGGGAGCCGCCAGCAGATCAGCCACGAGCAGTTTCGTCGGCTGGAACTGGAGGGCTCCGTTTTGTCCCTCTCCGTTCGCTCGTCACCCGGTCGCAAAGAAAAGACCCGCTGGTACGAGGCGGCGTTGGCGGCGCTCGCCCAACGCCAACACGTCGCGATCGCGGTGCCGCGAGATTTCGGCTTCAGTCTCCCTGAGGAGCTCGCGCATTTCCTGGAGCGGCTCCTCCGCGGGATTCGTCGTGGACGATGGCTGGGTGGAATCTTTGTGAGTGGAGGGAACACGGCGGAAGCTGTCTGTGATAGCCTGCGGGCGACCGCATTGCAGGTCGCCAGAGAAGTCCGCCCCGGCATTGCTTGGAGTTTCCTGGTTGATGGCCGCCGGCCCGGCCTGCCACTGATCACCAAAGCCGGCGGCTTTGGCGGCGCCGACGAGGTCCGACAGATTCTGAAGGAGATATCGTCTTGAAGCCGCGTGCAAAGCCGCTCGTCGGCATCACCCTGGGTGATCCGGCGGGGATTGGACCGGAAGTGGCTTTGAAGGCGGCGTGCGTCCCCAAGGTCCGCGCGGCGGTCGTCCCCATCCTGCTTGGTCCGCGACTGGTTGTCGAACATTACGCCCAGCGGATGGGTTTGTCGCGCCGGCTGGCATTTCTCAACGATGGCCCGGAGGCCGTTGCGGGGGAAAAGCTAGGGGTCGTAGACACCGACCATTTCGACCTTCCGGCGATTCCTTTTGGCGAAATCCACGTCGAATGCGGACGGGCGGCGCTCGCCGCGATTCGGCAGGGCGTGGCGCTGGCGCTTGAGGGACGGCTCGCCGCGATCGTGACGGGGCCCATCCACAAGAAATCTGCCCAGATGGCGGGCATGGTCGGCGCCGGGCACACGGAATTCATCGCCCACCTCTGTGGGGTAAAGGACGCGCGTCTGATGCTGGTCGGACCGCGCCTGCGCATCATTCACGTCAGCGCGCACGTCAGCCTGCGCGAGGCGCTCAGCCTGGTCGAGCGCCGGCGCATCGTGCGCACAATCGAACTCGGCGTCGAAGTCTTGAAGCGACTCGGGTTTCCCCACCCGCGCATCGCGGTGGCGGGCGTCAACCCGCACGCGAGCGACCAGGGCTTGTTTGGCGACGAAGAGAGGCGAGAAATCGCCCCTGCCGTGAAGACGGCCGCGCGGCGCGGGTTGCGCGTTTTAGGACCGATTCCGCCGGACACGGTGTTCTACCGGGCTGCGCAAGGCGAATTCGATCTCGTGGTGGCGATGTATCACGCCCAGGGGCACATCGCGGCCAAGACTTTTGGCTTCGCCGAGGCCGTGAACGTCACCGCGGGCCTGCCCATCATCCGAACGTCGGTGGATCACGGAACGGCCTTCGACCTGGTGGGTAAGAATCGCGCTGACCCCGAGAATTTGAAGCGAGCCATCCTCCTTGCCGGCCAGATGGCTGGCCCTCACCGCATC
>JAIQGB010000482.1 GCA_020072905.1 Terriglobia bacterium
ATGCCCGCGCCGTCATGGTGGGCGAGATCATCCACGTTTCGGGCACGACGGGCACCGACCCTTCGGGCAAGGTCCTGGCGCCCGGCAACGCCTACGCGCAAACCGTGCAGGCTATCCAAAACATCGAGAACGCCCTGAAACGCCTGGGCCTCGGCCTTGAACACGTCGTCCGCACCCGCATCTATTTGACTGACATCGACCGCTGGGAAGATGTCGCCAAAGCGCACGCCGAGTCCTTCGGCAACATCCATCCCGCCACCAGCCTCATCGGCGTCAATCGCCTCGTGGATCCCGAGATGCTCGTGGAAATTGAAGCGGAGGCTGTAGCGTGACCGACCTGGGTGTCTGGCGACGCGGACCGGTGATATGGCTCTGAACACGACGACGATCCAGCAGCGGGAGTTTATTCCCGCCAAGCCCGTGCAGGTCTACGACGCCTTCATTAATGCCCGCAAGCACGCCGAGTTTACGGGCGCCAAGGCTACCTGCGATCCGCGCGTGGGCGGGGAATTTGCCGCCTACGACGGCTATATCACCGGGAAAATCCTCGAGCTCGTCCGGGCGCGCAAAGTCGTGCTGGAATGGAAGACTACGGAATGGCCCGTGGGCTATCCTCCCTCACGTCTGGAATTCACTTTTGAGGAGAAGGGCGACGGCACCGAGGTGGTCATGGTCCACTCCGACGTCCCCGGACAGCAGGCCGAAAACTACCGGCAGGGTTGGATCGACTACTACTGGAAGCCGTTGAGGGAATACTTCTCGAAGTAGCGTCGCCGCTGGGAGTTTCGCCGCTTGCCTCGTCTCACCCTTTGGCCCTTTTATCCAAGAAAGCTCTTCAGAACATTCATGGCTTTCAGTGTTACCCACTTGCTCGGATGGCCCGCGCGCTCGATGTTGACGACGAAGCGCCCGTTGAAGGTGCTCTGCAACTTCCATCGCCCCTGTGAATCCTGCTTGGAGATCACGAGGTCCGCGGCCTCGCGCATGCGGGGATCGCGGTAGCCGAGCCGGGTGAGAATGCCCAGGATTTCGAGCGCGTCGGTATTCCACATCAGCGGGAAGCCGAAGAGCAGCCATTCGTTCATCGCCACGCGATGGCGCCCGTGGCTCCGGCGGAAAATGTGGTGCTGGAGCAGGAATTCCGCCCCCCGGCCGAGGGTGGTTTTCACGTCCCGCGTGCGCTGCTCCGGTGGAAGTTCGGCGAGCGCCTTCAGCGCCTTCACCACGCCCATGTGGCAGGTGTGTTTTCCCCAACACTTTTCGAAGCCGTCATAGGGCCAACCCTGGGGCGGCGGCTCGACGCCGTCGTCGAAGCGTCGGTAACGCGTGATCCATTCCACGCCGCGCACGACGCGCGGGTCGGAGCCGTAGCCCAAGCGGATCAAGGCCCACACCATATTGCCGGTCAGACAGGGAAGGATTTTGTCCGGCTCGCCGCCGCGCGTATCACTCTGATAGGCAAATCCGCCACTCTCTGGGTGCTGGGAGCGGTCGAGAATGAACTCGCAGGCGCGCTGCACTCGCTCTTCTTCAGCGGTTGCCCCAAGCTCTGCGAGCACCAGCAGTCGCCACACCGTGCCCCGGTACTTGCTGTGGACATAGAAATCCTCGGGCTTTCCCCAATACCCGCCGGGTGATAGCTTGGCCAGAATCTTGGGCACCACGCCTTCGGCCAGGATGGCCGCGCGCGCCTCCTGAACCTCCGGGTGCCACGCCGGCAGTGCGAGGATTTCCGTGAGCGTGAAGTAGCGCACGGAAGGATTCTCGGGATCGAGCAGCCACTCCGTCGGGTCCGCATTCAGCGCCGATTTCCAGCCCGCCATACGTAACAACCGGGTGTCGAGTCAGCCCCCCACCTCTCCCCAGGCCTCAAGAATCGGCTCAACGACGCGAGCCGCCCTGAAGGACGGTTCCGGGCGTCGTAGCTATCTTGAGGAAGAGGGAGGCGGCGCAGAGCATTTGTCTTACTCCAAAGCTGTGCCTAACATATCTGACAACAATCGTCCGGGCAAGCGTCCTCGATCACCTTGGGCGCCGCCGAAGAGGGTTTCTTGAGCTCTCTCCGGCCAGCCGCGAGGCTAGTATACTATACTCTGGTTCAGGAGAAGAAGGCCCTTCAGGCTCTTGCTTGCCGGCATCTGCGAAAGGTTTGTCCTGAGGCTAGCGGGTGGGTCGGCGAGGGGCCACGGCCGGGGACTTCGAGCGAGCCACCCTTGCTCCGGAGCGCGGGCTCGAGGGTTTCGGCGACGGGAGGTGAAGGAGGCCGGAGATCCTGGGGAAGAGAGCCGCCCCCTGCTGCACGTGCGGGTCGCCGCGGGTTTCAACCTCGTCGCCCGCGGCGAGGCCGAAGACGAGGTTGAAGATTTCGGTCTTGATGCGCAGCTTCAGGTAATCCTGGTCAGGGCCCCAATACTCCTCGGGTACGCGGATGTTCTGCCGGTCCAGGTAGTCGCGAAAGCCGGCGAGGGTCTGGGCGTCGGGCGCGAAATCTCGCGTCACCTTGCCGTGCAGCGTCAAGTATTCCGAAGCGAAGCTTGTGAAGGCGCCGCGCTGGTTCAGGAACGTCACCCAGGGATCGCGGGTGGTGGCCGGAAGCACCACGTCCGGAGTAATGCCGCCGCGAGGCGGGGTCCGGGCTCGTCGCGAGGCCCTTCTCCGGGGTTTCGAGAGCCGTGCCGGGTATCGGCCGCTGGATAGACCGGCCGCTGGGCGTGAAGTATTGGGCGGTGGTGAGAGCCAGCCCGGTGTTGGCGCTCAACGCGGCAACGGATTCCACCACGCCCTTGCCGTACGTCGGCTCGCCGACGATGAGCGCGCGGTCATGTTCCTGCAGCGCGGCAACGAAGACTTCCGCCGCACTGGCCGTACTGCCGTTCACCAGGACCACGAGGGGGAAATCAAAGCGCGTCGGGAGAGCCTGCGTCCGATAGCTCTTTTCCGGCATGGAGCGGCCGCGCTGCGTGAGCACGAGGACGTCGGGCTTCAGGAACAGGCTCGCCATATCCACCGCGGCATCGACTACTCCGCCACGGTTGTCGCGCATATCGAGCAGCACCCCTTTGAGGTTTGCCCCGCCCAACCGCTGGAGGGCATCACTCACTTCTTGCGGAGTCTTGATGTCAAAGCCCGTCAGATGCACATAGGCGAAACCCGGCTTGAGCGGGAAGGCTTTGTCGACGGTCGGGGTGGGGACCTCGGCGGGGTGCAACTCGAAATCCTGCGGGACAACGCTGCCGGGGCGAATCACGCCCAGTTGTGCGGTTTGTGAGCGCGCCTTTTGGAGCAGCTCCACGAGCGAGGGGAGATCCAGCCGCTCGACCCGCGTGCCGTTCACGCTCACGATTTCGTCGCCGGGCCCGAGTCCCGCGCGCCAGGAGGGCGAACCCTCCGCGGTCTGCAGGACCAGGATTTTGCCGGGCTGCACGTAAAGCACCGAGCCGAAGCCGCGCGCTTTCCCTTGCGTGAACTGCTTGAGCTGCTCGAACTGGTCGGGATCGAAGAAGGAAGAAAACGGGTCAAGCGCCGACAGCATTCCGCGCGTTCCGCCATCAAAGATTGTGCGGTCGGGATCGACGGGGTCCATGTAGTTGTCCGCGATCGCGCCGTAGACCCGCGTGAACTTCAAGACCTCCGCGGTGACGTCGTCGGAGGGCGCTGCGTTTTGCGGGGCGAGGGCTGGAGCGAAGGCGAGAAGGCTCGCGGCAAGCAAAATGGATCGAACGATGGCACGCTGGGGCAGCAAGCTGGCTCTCAATTCCTCCACGTCCAGTATAGCTTAGATGCCGGAAGGAGACGGCACGCCGGTCACTTGATTGGAGATGTGGCCGGCGCTTTGGAGGCGCTAGTGAGACTTGTTCCGCCAACATGCCTCATGTCGTTGCATCGTTGCCTCCTGACGTTGTGTTTTCAATATGTTACAGCATGGCACATCCCGCCTTGCTTGGTGAGAGAACTGCTGTCAAAATAGTTGGTGTGGTGTGTGTAGATTTTTTCACCACCCGCGAGGAAGTAAGTCATTCTGAACTAATAGGAGTCCCGAGATGGAGAAGGAGCAAGATGTTACGCGCCGCGAATTCCTGAAGACGGCAGCGGCCGCTGCGGCCGTCTCCGCGCTGCCCGGCGCACCGGCCATCCTGGCTAATCCCGGCCCGAGTGACGCTGTCCCTTACGGCATCATCGGGACGGGCACCGAAGGCTGCAC
>JAIQGB010000079.1 GCA_020072905.1 Terriglobia bacterium
AGGCCACACCCATTTCTATCCGACCTGCATCTCCGGAATTTGTTACACTCGCCGATGGATATCGCAGAGTTCAGCCCTCCGGGGGCATGAAAATTCGACATTGCGTCGTCGAGCGGATCCGCAACCCAAGGTTGAATGACGATGACGTTGCCTCCAGCCAAGAAGCCTAAAGGGCTCAGCATCATCGGCCTTTTGCGGCCCCATTGGAAAGCCCTATCGCTGGCCTTGCTGGCGGTGGCGGCCGAAGCCGCCACCGACCTGCTCGAACCTTGGCCTCTAAAAATCGTTCTCGATTATCTGCTTCAGTCCAAACATCCGCCCGGCTGGATGAGCGCAATGGTCGGCTGGATCGGGCAGGACAAGCTGGCCGTCCTCAACTTTGCGGTGCTGGCGGTGGCGGTCATCGCCGTCGTCGGCTCACTCAGCTCCTACCTGGAGAAATACCTCACCACCAGCGTCGGCCAATGGGTCATGCACGACCTGCGGCGCACGCTTTACCACCACATCCACCGCCTGTCGCTGGCCGAGCACGACGAGAAAAGGACGGGCGACCTCATCGGCCGGGTGACGAGCGACATTGAAGCCATTCAGGACTTTATCACCACGGCGCTGTTGGGCATTTTAGCCAGTGTCCTCACGTTGTTGGGCATAGTCGGGGTCATGTTTTACCTGAACTGGCGTTTCACGCTCATCTCGCTCTCTATTGCGCCCGTGCTTTTCCTGGTCGTTTACTTCTTTACCCGGCGCATCAAAAAAGCCTCGCGCGACGTAAGAAAAAAAGAGAGCGAGCTGGTTTCGATTGTCGAAGAAGTTTTTTCCTCGATCCGCGTGGTCAAGGCTTTTGCACGAGAGGACTACGAGGAGCGCCGCTTCGAGCGCCAAAGCCTGGAAAATGTCGAGATGACCCTGCTGGCGCGAAGCATCAAGATGAAGCTCTCGCCTATCGTCGAGATTATCGTGGCGACGGGGACCTGCCTGGTGCTCGGTTATGGCGCGCGTCTGGTGCTGGCGGGCCAACTCACCGCTGGCGCACTGGTCGTTTTCTTGCTTTACCTGGGCAAGATGTATAAGCCCATGCGTGACCTTTCCAAAATGACGGACACGATCTCCAAGGCCGCGGTGGGGTTCGAGCGAATCCGGGAAGTCCTGGAGACCGAGAGCGGGATGCGTGACCTGCCGGGCGCGCGCCGCGCCGGTCGCTTCAAGGGCAAAATCGAATTTGCCAAAGTCTCGTTTGGGTACAACCCAGACCAGTTGATCCTGAAAGATGTAAGCTTCGAGATCGAGCCGGGCCAGGTCGCGGCCTTCGTCGGCCCGACGGGGGGTGGCAAGACGACGATCATCAGCCTGGTTGCGCGCTTCTACGATCCCCTCTCCGGGGAAGTCAAAATCGACGGGAAGAATATACGCAACTACACGATGAAATCACTTCGCCAGCAGATTAGTTTCGTTCTGCAGGAGACGCTTCTGTTTCGCGCGCCGATCTGGGAGAACATCGCCTATGGCCGCCCGGAAGCCAACCGCGCGGAGATTATCCGCGCCGCAAAACTGGCCAACGCCCACGAGTTCATTGACGAGATGCCCGAGGGCTACGACACGATGGTCGGCGAGCGCGGCGTAACCCTCTCCGGGGGCCAGCGCCAACGCATCGCCATCGCGCGGGCCGTTATCCGCAATACTCCCATTCTTGTTCTGGACGAGCCCACGTCAGGACTGGATGCGGCGTCCGAGCAAGCCGTGTTCGAAGCCCTGGACCGTCTGATGAAAGGCAAGACCTCCATCGTCATCGCGCACCACCTGGCGACGATCCGGGGCGCCAAAATTATCTTTGTGGTGAAAGACAATACTCTCGTCGAGCGTGGCACCCACGACGAGCTGCTGGCGGCAGGCGGCCTCTATTCGGAGCTTTATGACATCCAGTTTCGCAGGGAAGATCCCCAAGCGGCGGACACACGAAAAGCTTAGCCGGCAGCGCCGACGATAACCTGTCCAGTCCGGACCCTAAAGAAGACCGCGTGCGGCGATGGCCGCCAAATCCCGCCAGAGCATTGAGGGAATGTTGCGCCTGAGGGTTTTTCGCTGGTTTTTCCGCCCTGGACAGGGGACGACACCGGAAGGTGAAAGGTCATTAGAACGGGGGCACGTACTGTGCCCAAGACATAGAATTCACGGTGCGGCGGGCGGGTCGGCTATAGCTTCTTCAGCGCCTCGATGCGCTGCCTCACAACCCTGGTATAGCCCTCGACCTCGGCGGGCGAGAAGCCGGCGGCGCGAAAGCAGTCGCCGATCTGTTCAGCGGAAAACTGGCCGAGCCGGTTGCCGATCCAGCGTGCGTCTGCGATTGGAATGTTCTTGCCCACACTCTCTATCTTCGTATGAAAGACGAAGTCCACGGATTTGGGCGTAACCTTTTCGATGAACTTGGTTTTCGCGTAGTCTTTCATCACGGCCTTGCTGCGGCCGAAGCGATTGCCGGTGCTCCCGAAACTGGCGCCCAGGTCGGTCACCTCATAACGGGGCTCGCCGTTCACATCGAAAATACCGTTGTTGATTTCCTTCAAGTCCCAATTGTTGATCAGCGCCATCATCACTCGAAGGCCGTTGAATTCGCGCGTGCCGGCAAAGGGGTTTTGGCTCCAACTCCAGTTCTTCAATTTCTTCCCGACCCCTTGGCGCTCCAAACGCACCTCGCGGACAAGGCCCCCATCTGAAACGTACTTCTGACCGCGGGAGAGCTGTTTCATTCCTTGCACGCGGATTTGCGGCCGGTAATAGTCCTCGTCGGCAAAGTAACCCGCCGCCCACACGAGGCGCGTTGCGGCGGTTTCCGACTTCACCTCGGGGCCGAGTTTCACCTTCCACTTGGTGCCGTTTTCATCTTCGACATCAAACTTGGGAGCAGTTCCGCTCTTCGCTTCCTCGATGAATTTAAAGTTGGTCCCCGGCTGGTGTTCTTTCCCTCCCGGCCCGTTCAGGAGGTCCAGCGTCGCGGCGTCGCCCCGGTCGCGCCACAGCGCGGCAGTGGTCCCGGCCTGCTGAGCGAAGGCGGGTAGCGTCAGAAAGAGAACAACAAGGCTGGAGAAGATTCTGCTGTAAACTCGCATGGGCCCTCCTCAAAAGAGCGCGGTGCAATTCCTTGGTTTGCCCCGCAGCCGTCGCGAGCGGAAAATCGCTTGTATCCCGCAGCGAGTCAGGGCAAAGCCCTCCGCCATTTTCCTGGCTGACAACGCGAGGCACACTGTTTATACCCTGGGGTTATTCGCGTGTCAGCCTAGTAATGCTCACACGTTTGGTCAAAATTGCTCAGGCCAGTTAACGAGGGGGAACTACAGGGCGGGACGATCGAAATTTGGGGATAGTTCGACATCGAGGCTAGTCGTGCAGGAGGACGCCGAGGAGGCCGTTACAGACCATCAACCCGCCGCTGGAGCAGTCGTAATCGACGGGACCCAGCGCATTCCCTGGCCTGTTCAGTACACTCTTCAGTACACTCTTCTTGACTTGCGGCTTCAAAGATTTTAACCTCAGTCGCAAGGGAGGAGTACGCTCTTGGTTTGCTTGGCTGTGCCTCGCGGCTTGGATCCCCCCAGCGCCTCCCGGGCCTTTGAGGCAGCCGTCGACGCCCTGCGATGCCCGAGACTCGGCTTGACCACCTGGTGAAGCGCCCGTGAAACTGTTAATCCAACCTGACAACGGACCCGAGGCGCTGCTTGCGGGAATCCGAAACGCCAAGAAAAGCATCGAGATCGTAATCTTCCGTTTCGACCGCGCCGAGATTGAGGCGGGGCTGAAGGCTGCGGTCGGCCGCGGCGTTACGGTGAGCGCGTTGATTGCCTACACCAACCGGGGCGGCGAGATAAACCTGCGCAAGCTCGAGATGCGTCTGCTCGCAGTGGGCGTCGCCGTTTCGCGGACCGCCGACGATCTGGTGCGCTATCACGACAAGCTGCTGATTATCGACCGTCGGCTGCTCTACGTCCTGTCCTTCAACTTCACCCACCTGGATATCGACCATAGTCGCGGCTTCGGCATTGTCACCAGGAACACCAGGTTCATCCAGGAGGCGGTGAAGTTATTTGAGGCGGATACCACGCGAAATCCCTATACACCGACACTAGATACCTTTGTCGTCAGTCCTGCCAACGCCCGCAAAGTGCTCGGCGCGTTTATCCGCAAGGCCAAGAAGGAGCTGCTCATCTACGACCCGAAGATCGCCGACGCGGAAATGCTGCGCGCCCTCAGCGAGCGGATGAAGGCGGGGGTGGAGATCAAAGTCATCGGCCGCGTCAGCAAGCAAAACCCTGGTCTGGAAGTCCGGAATCTCGCCAAGATGCGCTTGCACACGCGCACGATCATCCGCGACCGCCGTCAGGCCTTTGTGGGCAGCCAGAGCCTGCGCTTGGCCGAACTGGATTCGCGCCGCGAAGTCGGCGTTATTGTTCGTGAACCGAAGGTGGTGAACGGCTTAATCAAAACTTTTGAAACGGATTGGGCGATGAGCGCAGTCGGAGAGAACCAGCAGTCCGAAGCCAACTCAAAGAGTATCAAGAAGGCAACGAAAGAGCTGGTCAAGGAGCTGTCGCCGCTGAACCCCATCGTGAAGGAAGCGCTCAAAGAGGCGGTGTCAGAAGCCGGGGGCGCGAGTCTGAATATGCAAGAAGTGAAAGACACGGTCAAGGAAGCGGTGAAGGAAGCGGTCCGGGAACGTGTTGTCGAGGAAATGGTGAAAGAATCTCACGAGAAGTCTTAGCCTCTACGAAGCAATCGTCACCAACTCGGGAGCGGCCCCACACGATAGTTCCCCCCTCATTAGCTGGTATGAGCAATGTTGACCAAACGCGTGAGCAGTACAGGACTGACACGAGAATTACCACCAATGTATACCATGTGGGTTTCGAACCGCCAGCTAGGATCTTGTGGGTGCGGATGCCGGAGGCGACATGTTCGCGTGTGCGGCTATCATAATTGTGAGGCCTGGTCGCGATTTCCCCCGCGCACTCATCCATCCTGCCAGGGACCGCGTGCGCCACAACGAAGGCCCGCCAGCCGGAGCCTACAGTTCAGCAGTCTCGGTAGAACTACTTTCCGTTCGGGAGAATCCATGAGGCGCCAAATCCGGGTCACCCGCCTTCTCCTATGGCTCCCCCTATTGGCGTTTGTGGCACCCGGCTTCGCGAGCCAAGCGCAGACGCCACGGGACAGCGAGGAGGCGCGCGACTTGAAGACCTTTGCCGACCGCGTCCAGGCATACGTCAAGATGCAGAAGAACCTGGAAGCTTCGCTGCCGCCCCTGAAGCCTACGAAGGACGCGGCGCAGATTGCCGAATACCAGCACGCGCTGGCCAGGAAAATTGCCGACGCGCGCCGCGACGCACGTCAGGGCGACATCTTCACTCACGAGGTGACTGAGCGGTTCCGCAAAATCATCCGCAAAGCATTTCAGGGGCCCGAAGGCCGGCTCGCGCGCCGGACGATCCAACAGGACACCCCCTTCAAGGTCATCGCTCTGCGTGTGAACGACGTGTGCCCGGAAAACATCCCGTTGACGACCACGCCGCCGACTTTATTGCTCAAGCTGCCTGAGCTGCCCCCGGAGCTGGCGTATCGGTTCGTCGGGCGCGACCTGACGCTGAAGGACATAAAAGCGGGTTTGATTGTGGATCTCATCCCGAAAGCCATTCCTTGAGGCCTTCTGTTATGCCGGCTATGCGCCGCTCCGCCTTCCTCTCCTGTGTTGCTCTCGCTGCCATAAGCCTGTCGCTCTGCGCCCAGGAGCTGACCCTGCCGCTGAAACCGGACTCGGTGCGTTTCGCGGCCATCGGCGACATGGGGAATGGAAACAAGGTGCAATTCGAAGTGGCCGGACAAATGGTTGCGTATCGCAGCAAATTTCCGTTTGAGTTCGTGCTGATGCTGGGTGATGACCTCATCGGCGGGAAAGAGCCTATTGACTACCAAAACAAGTTCGAGCTGCCCTACAAGCCCTTGCTCGATGCGGGCGTAAAATTCTACGCGGTGCTCGGCAACCACGACATCTCCAACGAGCGGTTCTACAAGTTGTTCAACATGAACGGGCAGGAATATTATACGTACAAGAAAAGCAACGTCCGCTTCTTCGCGCTGGACAGCAATTACATGACCCCACAGCAGCTCGCGTGGCTGGAGAAGGAACTGCAGAACTCAGGGTCGGATTGGAAGATCTGCTATTTCCATCACCCGCTCTATTCTTCCGGGGCCACCCATGGCTCTGCGACCGAACTCCGCCTTCTGCTGGAACCCCTGTTCGTAAAATACGGAGTGCAGGTCGTCTTCGCCGGACACGAGCACGTTTATGAGCGCGTGAAGCCACAAAAGGGCACCTACTATTTCACCGAAGGAGCTTCAGGCGAGTTGCGGAAGGGCAACCTGAGGAAGACGGACCTGACCGCAGCCGGGTACGATCAGGACCGCTCATTCATGCTCGTCGAAATCGCCGGCGATGAGCTTTACTTCCAGACCATCTCCCGGACAGGGGTGACGGTTGATTCCGGGGTGATCCGGCGCGCGGCGAAGATCGCGGGCGCGGCATCCTGGCCGACTGTGCGGCCTGGGCTTGATGGTTTGCCTGGCCGGACGGTGGCGAAAGCCAGTGGCCTCGGACTTCCCCGCGCGCCAACCCCCACGGAGTAGGTCTTCACGACAACGCCATCCTCTATTTCCTCTTTCACTAAGTCAGCCCCTGTCCGCATCTCGATTTCATTCCACTGGCCGCAGCGGCAGTACCGTGCATGCTTGATCAACCGGCCGCCTGTCTTCACCAGATGCTGCTGCAAACGGGTTAGCGGCCAATCGTCAACCCTCCTCGGGCGTTCCCACGTTGGGTCCCACACTGTATTCTCCCCCCTTAATTGGCATGAGCAATGTTGACCAAACGTGTGAGCCGTACTGAACTGACACGCAGATCAGCCTAACGTATCATGAGCGTGTCTTGCGCTGCCAGCCATGATCTGGTGGGAGGCGGATGTGAGATGAGTCGGAGGCAACACCTATGAACCAAAATAGAGTTATCAGCACAGCAGTTCTGTTTTTACTTCTCGGAACCACCATTCCTGCCTTCGCACAAAAAGGACAGGAGAAAAAGGGCGGAGGCGGACAGAAAGCACAGCAGGCCCAGCGCGGAGGCGGGCAGAAAGCACAGAAGCAACGGCCCGCACAACACCAGCAGCAGGCCCAGCGCACGCAACAGCCGCAGCGCGTCAAGCAGGGCCAGCGCACACAACGGACGCAGCACACACAGCAGGCTCAGCGGCGCGGAGGGCAGCAGGGACAGCGCGTTGCTTACAGCCGTGGCAACAACGGCAACCACGGCAACGGGAACAATGGCAACCATTATGGTCGCATTCCTGACGACCGGTACCGTGCCAATTTTGGTCGTGTCCACTCGTTCCGCATGGGCCGTCCCAGATTTATCAACGGGTATCAGCGCTTCCAGTACAGCGGCTACTGGTTCGGATATAATGAACCATGGCCATCAGGCTGGGGCTACGACGACGACGTTTATGTCGAGTTCGTTGGGGGCGCCTATTACATGTACAACCGGAGGCATCCTGGCATTCACATCACCCTCAACCTGTTCTAACGATTTAGCCACCACACCTTCGGGGGAGGATGTCCTCGGCACGGGCCGAGTCGCCCCGAGGGTGGAGTGAAAGCCGAATGAGCCTTTGGGCTGGCGAGCTGCCCAAGCGGCAAATAAGGACGGAAGCCGTCATCGTGAAATGGCAGGTTTAGTCACCGCGCACTTGGCGAATGATCAGATCCTTTCCAAGGTCGAATCCTCGCTGAACTCCACCAGTCCCACCGTGTATTTCCCCGTCGCAAACTTGAGTGAGCACATTTGACCAAACAGGTGAGCAGTACTGGGCTGACGTGCAAATGACCCCGGGGTATAAACAGTGTGCCCGGGTTGCCAGCCAGGATCTGGGGGAGGCGGATGTCAAAAGAAGAAAATGGATATGTTTCTACTTGTGTTTCTTGAACTCCTCGTGGCCTCTCTTTTTGGGCCACATCCCATGGGGTGACCGAATTATACTAAGGAGGTGTGCCGTGAAGGTTAGGATCTTGAACCGGATGCTGGTGGCGGCTGTCATCAGCGCGGTGTCGTTGGTGGGGATGAGCATACCGACCAACGCCCAGCAACAGCCGCAGCAAGAGCAAGAACCGCAGCAAGGCAACAAACAGCAAAAAAAGCAGAAAAAGGAGCAACCGCAGGCGCAACAACAGCAGCAAGGCCAGAATAAACAGCAGCAACAGCCGGAGCGCACGCAGCCTGCAGGACAACAGCCAGCGCCTGCCCAGCGTGCAGGACAACAGCCAGAGCGTGCGCAGCCTGCACAGCCACAGCGGACGCAGCAGCAGGCCAGTAGACCGGCACAGGAACAGCCACAGCATGCACAGCTACAGAGCACCCCGCAACGGCAGCATGACTGGCAGCAGCAACAGCAGAGTACCTGGCAGCAGCACCGCGCCCGCAGCTTTGATTCCGAGCACCGCACTTGGCAGCAACGCGGCGGCTACAATGGCTACCGCATTCCTGACAGCGATTTCCGCAGCTACTATGGCCCGAACCACTGGTTCCGCGTCTACAGCCTCCCCTTCATGGTGGTGGGCGGGTATCCGCGCTTCCAGTACGGTGGCTATTGGTTCAGTTTCGTTGACCCGTATCCAGAATACTGGGGAGACTCCTGGTACCAAACCGATGATGTTTATGTCGAGTACTTCGATGACGGGTATTACCTGTACAACCGCAGGTATCCTGGCCGCCCCGGGATTACAATTAGCATCTCGTTTTAGGTCCTCTACAAACCGAGGCGGTAGTGTCCTGAACAAGCGCCCAGCTCCATGGAACCGAGAAGAAGAGTCAGTGGAGTTGGGCGCACCCCGGTTGGAAGAGGGGGGGCCGCGCTGGAAACATCGAATGACAAACAGGCGTACTCTCCTCAATTCCCGGGGAGCGGACGTGTGACCGTCTGCCTCTGAAAATAGGGAGGCAATTCGATCATGCCTTCAACGCAAATCTTGTTAGTTTTGATCGTGGTGGGTGTTCTCCTCTGGCTCGTCAATAGCTTCATACCGATGAGGGGCTCCCTTTAGACGGCCTTGGACTCCTCAGTGTGGTCCTGCACGACTAGCCTCGATGTCGAACCATCGCTAATTTCGACCGGTCCTACCCTGGAGTTCCCCCTCATCATTCGGCATGAGCAATATTGACCAAACATGTGAGCCGTACTGGGCTGACGCGCGAATTACACCAGGGTATAACCAGCGTGCGTTGAGGTGCCAGCCAGGGTCTAGTGGGAGGCGGACGGCAACAGAAGAAATTGGTTATGTTTCTCATCCTGCTTGTTGTGCTCCTCGCGGGTACTCTTTATGGGCTCTATCCCATGGAGCAACCGAATTACCAAGGAGGTGTGCCGTGAAGGTTAGGATCTTGAACCGGATGCTGGTGGCGGCTGTCATCAGCGCGGTGTTGTTGGGTGGGATGAGCATACCGACCAACGCCCAGCAACAGCCGCAGCAAGAGCAACAACCGCAGCAAGGCAACAAACAGCAAAAAAAGCAGAAAAAGGAGCAACCGCAGGCGCAACAACAACAGCAGCAAGGCCAGAATAAACAGCAGCAACAGCGCGCCCAGCAGCAACAACAGCAGCTGGACCAGAATAAACAGCAGCAACAGCGCGCCCAGCAGCAACAACAGCAGCTGGACCAGAATAAACAGCAGCAACAGCGCGCCCAGCAGCAACAACAGCAGCTAGACCAGAATAAACAGCAACAACAGCGGGCGCAGCAGCAACAGCAGCAGGTAAACCAAAATAAACAGCAACAACAGCGGGCGCAGCAGCAGCTGGACCAGAATAAACAGCAGCAACAGCGCGCCCAGCAGCAAAAATGGCAGCGGGACCAGGATTGGCAACAGCACGTCCAGCAACAACGGCAGCAAGACCAAAATCAGCAGCAAGCCCGCCTCTCACAACAGCGTCAGCAACAGCTTATTGCCGAGCAGCAGCAGCGTCTGACTCAGTACCGTCAAGATCTAGATCAGCGGCAGCGTGTCGGGCAGCAGCATACAGCAGAGCTTCAGCGACAAGGACGCATGGCGCAGTACCGTTATGAGCAAGAGTATGTAGGGCGCTTACGTGAGCAGCATATGCGCCTCCAGAACGACCGCCACGATTACAACAACGATCCATACTTCTACACGGGTTGGAATTATCGTTACAGCCGTGGCGGCCGGTACTACGAGACGAATCAATACGGCGCCAATATGCTTCGGGAGGCCCTGAACTACGGTTATGAGCAAGGCTTCCTCGCCGGACAGGCAGACCGGCAGGATCGCTGGCGTTCCAACTACCAAGACTCGTATGCCTATCAGGACGCGAACTACGGCTATGGTGGCTATTATGTACCCCAGGGCGAATACAACTACTACTTCCGCCAGGGGTTCCGTCGCGGCTATGAAGATGGCTTCTACAGCCGATATCAATATGGGCGATATTCGGGCGGCAGGTACACAATCCTTGGCGCCATTGTAGGATCAATCCTTGACATGGAGTTCCTTCGCTAAAGACTGAGATGGTGGTGTCCAAGACAAGCGCCCGGCTCCGAAGGTGATGTTTCGCGCCGATGCCGCCTTCGCCGAGCCGGGATTTACGAGGCTCTGGAGGAGCCGGGACGAAGTAGCGATCCGCCTTCCGGCCAACGACAGCCTGGAGCGGGATATCGCGGAGCTGTTGACCCGGCCGGTCGACCGGCCGGGTCACAGGAGAATGCGCTCCGGATGTTTGGGAGCCTGAGTTGTTAAGACTTGCCGGGAATTCCGGGAAACTCGGTATCGCCAAGAAAAAAAGTATTGGAGGTCGCTCTCTTATGGACAAAGCACTGAAAGAGATAGTGATTTGGATGAGCCTGCTGGTCGGGGTTGCCCTTCTGACCACAACATTGCCGCAGCGAGCGGCTGCGCAGGATGAGGATGATCCTCCTGGCCGAGTGGCCCGACTGGGGTATATGCAGGGCTCGGTTTCATTCCAGCCCGCGGGCGAATCGGACTGGGTACAGGCGGTTCCGAACCGGCCGATGACGACCGGCGACAAGCTCTGGGCGGATCAGGACTCGCGAGCCGAAGTGGAACTAGGGTCTGCCGTGATCCGTTTGGCAGCCAACACCGGCTTCTCATTTCTCAACCTGGACGATCGCACGATGCAGATCCAGCTCACATCAGGTTCGCTCAATATCAGTGTGCAGCGGCTGAACCGCAACGATGTTCTCGAAGTGGACACGCCCAACCAGGCATTTTCGGTTTTGCAGCCCGGACGCTACCGGGTAGAGGCTAGTGGAGACGGAGACTACACAGTCGTCAGCGTACGCGAAGGCGAGGGCGAGTCGACCGGCAACGGTCAGACCTACACGCTGCATGCCGGGCAGAGAGGCACCTTCAGCGGTGCGGAGTCGCTCAACGCAGACGTGGTGGAAATCGGTGGCCCCGATGAATTTGACAACTGGGCCGACAGCCGCGACCGCCGCCACGAGGGGTCTCGCTCGGCGCAGTATCTTTCGCAGGATGTCGTTGGTTATGAGGATTTGGATGATTACGGCGACTGGCGCAACGATTCCAACTACGGACATGTCTGGTTCCCCACGCGCGTTTCTGCCGGATGGGCGCCATATCGCGATGGCCACTGGGATTGGATTTCTCCCTGGGGTTGGACCTGGGTGGATGACGCTTCGTGGGGCTATGCACCGTTTCACTACGGACGTTGGGTGACCGTTGGAGGTCGCTGGGGCTGGGTAGCTGGACCCGTTGACGTTGTGCCAGTTTACGCGCCCGCGCTGGTAGTCTTCCTCGGCGCCGGCGGCATTGGATTCGGCGGCAATGTGGGATGGTTCCCGCTGGGCCCGCGGGAAGTTTACGTCCCGTCCTACAATGTGAGCCGGGGGTACATGAACCGGGTCAACATCAGCAACACGACGGTCAACAACACGATTATAACTAACGTATATAACACAACAATAATCCACAATTCTACCAACATCACCAATGTTACCTATGTGAACAGGAATGTAGCGGGCGCGGTCACTGCGGTTCCGCAGCGCGCCTTCGTCAACGCACAGCCCGTGGCCAGAGTAGCCGTCGCCGTGAACGCCCGGGAGATGGCTTCTGGGCCTGTGAGCTCAAGGGCGACCGTGGCTCCCTCACGAGAGAGCGTACTGGGATTGAGGGCTAATAGCGCGGGACACGTAGCTGCGCCGCCGCCTGCAGTGGCTAGCCGGCGGGTGATCGCCAAAGCGCCGCCACCTCCCCCGCCCGTGCCTTTCGCCAGACAGCAGCAGGCCTTGGCAGCGCATCCGGGACAGCCCCTGGTGCGGCGCGAAGTGCAGACCTTGCGTCCGGCGAATACTCCTGCCGCGCAACCGATGGTCAAACTGGCGCCTCCGGGGAAACCGGCGACGCCGAACATGGGCCGACCGGGCAACCAGCCAGGGAATCCTCCGAACGCCGGAAGACCAGGCCAGCCCGCCAATATGCCGCCTGCGAACCGGCCGGGCAACCAGCCCGCTGCGAACGAGCGTCCTGAGGCGACTCAGCCTGCCCCGATTACCCGGCCAGAGCCAGCAAAGCGTCCCGAGCCGACTCAGCCTAAGCCGATTACCCGGCCGGAGCCACCAAGCCGTCCTGAGGCGACTCAGCCTGCCCCG
>JAIQGB010000080.1 GCA_020072905.1 Terriglobia bacterium
TTGAAGCGCGAGCGCAGCCGGCCGCGCATTTTCTGGAGAACCGCCCGTTTTTCCTTGAGGGAGTGCGAATAGGGAAGCTGGATTTCCAGGGTCAGCACGCCGACAGGCATGGCCTTTGGGCCCCCGACTCAGCCGCTCAAACCAGCGCGGGCTCCGACACTTTCTCGAGCACGAACGCCTCGATGACGTCCCCGATCTTCACGTCGTTGAAATTCTCGAGCACGATGCCGCACTCCATGCCGTGGCGGACTTCCGAGACATCATCTTTGAAGTGGTGGAGCGACCGCACCTTGCCCTCGTAGGTCACGACGTTGTCGCGGAGCAGGCGGATTTTGGCCTCCCGCGTAATTTTGCCGTCCTGCACGGAGCAGCCCGCCACGGTCCCTACCTTGGCAATGCGGAAGGTGTCGCGGACTTCGGCGTGGCCAAGGGTTGTTTCCTTGATGGTGACGGCGAGCAGCCCCGTCATGGCTTTCTTGATCTCGTCCGTGACGTTGTAGATGATCGTATGCAAGCGGATATCCACCTGCTCGAGATTGGCGAGTTCCGAGGCCTTGCGCTCCGGACGGACGCTGAAGCCGATGATCACGGCGTTCGAGGCCGAGGCGAGCAGCACGTCCCACTCCGTGATCGCTCCCACGCCGGCGTGAATCACCTTCACTTTGACCTTCTCGGTGCTCAGCTTGTTGAGCGTATCCACCAGAACTTCCACGGACCCCTGCACGTCGCCGCGAATGATGAGCGGCAGCTCCTTGACGTCGCCGGCGGCGAGCTGTTGGTGGAGCTGTTCCAGGGTGAGGCGCGCGCTCTTGGCCAGCGCGGCGTCGCGTTGCTTGGCTTGGCGGTGCAGAGCGATCTGTCGCGCCTTAACGGTGTCCTCGATCACCAGGAAACGGTCGCCGGCCTGCGGGACGTCCTCGAGGCCGAGCACCTCGACGGGCGAGGAGGGCGGAGCTTCCGCCATCACGCGCCCGCGGTCGTCAAACATGGCGCGCACCTTGCCGTAGATCGCGCCCACGATGAAGGAGTCGCCCGAGTGCAGGGTGCCATTCTGGACGAGGACCGTGGCCACGGGCCCGCGCCCGCGGTCGAGCTTGGCCTCCAGCACCGTGCCGCTGGCCGGACGCCTGGGGTTCGCCTTGAGCGCCTGCAGGTCGGCGACGAGCAGAACCATCTCCAGCAGCAGGGTCAGGTTCGTGCGTTGCTTGGCGGAAACTTCCACGGTGACCGTCTCGCCGCCCCATTCTTCCGGCATCAAGCCGTGGTCGGAGAGTTGCCGCTTCACGCGCTCCGGCTGGGCTTCCGGTTTGTCGATTTTGTTGATGGCGACAAGGATGGGCACCTTGGCGGCCCGAGCATGGTTGATGGCTTCCAGCGTCTGCGGCATGACGCCGTCGTCGGCCGCGACAACCAGCACCACAACGTCGGTAACGCGGGATCCTCGGGCGCGCATCATGGTGAACGCCTCGTGGCCCGGGGTATCCAGGAAAACGATTTTGCGGCCCTGCGTCTCGACCTGATAGGCGCCGATGTGCTGGGTGATGCCGCCCGCCTCCTGCTCCGTAACATTGGTTTCGCGGATAGCATCGAGCAAGGAGGTCTTGCCGTGATCCACGTGTCCCATCACAGTCACGACGGGCGCGCGCGGCGAGAGGTCTTCGGGCCGGTCGGCCACCTCGACCTCATGGATCACCTCATCCTCAAAGCTGATGACGGCTGTCTCCGCGCCGAACGCGCGGGCGATTTCCGAAGCCGTCTGGCTGTCGAGCGTCTGGTTGATGGTGGCGAAGATACCTTTATCGAGCAGCCGCTTGATGACGTCCTTGGCGCGGGTCTCCAGTTTTTCAGAGAGTTCCTTGATCGCGATGCCCTCGGTAATGGTGATCTTGCGCGTGATAGGAATTTCTTCGGG
This sequence comes from Terriglobia bacterium, assembly GCA_020072905.1. GTDB lineage: Bacteria > Acidobacteriota > Terriglobia > UBA7540 > UBA7540 > JAIQGB01. The sequence continues at coordinate 1,913 of JAIQGB010000080.1, forward strand.
GATGACCGGCCGGGGCGGCGCCATCGAGGGGAAAGGTCTCCCTGCAACGTGCCGTGCCATCGGCCCTCGCATCGCAACCCCGGATGGACGCCCGGGAGCGCCGGGCGCATGGAGCGGTCGCGTGGCGGTGGGATGCATTGGGCGCGGCTCTCCAGGACGACGCGAAGGCGCCGGACGCGGGGCGATCCCTTTGGGCAATCCCGCCGGGGGATAGATGGGCTGGCTGGCTGCCGGATCGACCTTGCGCCCTCCCCGCCCCGAACGTCCCGCCCGCGTGGCGGCCGAAGGGAGGGCAACAGGTGACGCCGCGGTGGCTCTGGCCGGGTGCGCAGGCTCCGTGACGGGTCCCGCAGCCCTGAGGGGAGCAGCCCCAAGCTCGGCCGGCCTGGGAACGCCTGCGGGCGGCGCCGGTGGAACCGCTGTGGGCTTGACCGCCCCAGCTCGGGCGGGCAACGTGGGTGCCCCGGCCGCTCCTGCGGGTGGCGCCGAAGGAACACCCCGCGCAGCCAGGCGCTCAGCAGGTAAACTGGGGCGCGGAGGTGCGGGTGGCGGAGGTGGCGCGACGGCACGCCGCACGTCCGCCTTGATTTCGGCGATCGAGCGGGTCAGCGGGCGCGCCTCGGGATGAATAGGAGCAGGCTTCTTTGCCGCCGAAGGCACCGAAGGGACGGGCGCGGCAGCCGCGGCCGGGACCTCTTCGGGCGTGGGCTCGGGCGGGCCCTCTTCCACAGCCGCCTCGGCTTCGAGCGAACCAAAATGCTTGCGGATCTTCTCGGCGATCTCGTCTTCAATGGCGCTCGAGTGCGAGCGTTTGTCCGTTATCCCGATCTCCGGGAGATAGTCCAAGATCGCCCGACTCTTTACTTCCAGTTCGCGCGCCAGATCGTTGATGCGAATCTTACCCATTTCACCCCTTTACTTTTCCTCGGCCTCAAAAACGGCCGAAAATCGGTGCCGAGAGGGCACCCGCTCCCCAGAACTAGTTCATGTAGTTTCGCCTCCTTTGCCGGCTTCCGGTTGTTGCGTTTCACCGGCTTCCGGCTGTTGCGGATCATCGGGTGCCGATTGTTGCAGGTCGCCGGCTCCCGGCTGTTGCGGATCATCGGGTTCCGATCCTTGCAGATCGCCGACTTCCGGCTGTCGCGCAGTTTCTTCAGAAGTTTCTTTAGCCGTCCCCTCGGGCTCCAAGGTTGCCGGAGCGCTTTCCGGTTCGGCCGGCGGCTGGGCAACACTCTCCGGCTCGGTGGGCGGCGCAGCAATCTCCTCCTGTACTTCTTCTTCCGCCTCCGGCTGCTGCGCCTGCTCGAAATAGTCGGTGACGACACGGCGGATTCGCTCCACGGTTTTTTCGCCAATGCCCTGGATCTGGGTCAGCTCGTCCGGGGTCATTTGCGCCAACTGCTCGACAGTCTCCACGCCGTGGTCACGGAGCTTCTGCAGGGTCTTGTCGCCCAGGCCGGCCAGGTTGCTGACCGGCGCGCCACGCAGCGCCATCTGCGCCATCTGCGATTCGATCTCCTGGCGCTTCTCTTCCTCGCTCTTGATATCGATCCGCCATCCCAGAAGTTTCGCCGCCAGGCGCACGTTCTGCCCCTTCTTGCCGATGGCGAGGGAGAGTTGCGTATCGTCCACGATGACTTCCAGGTGTCTCTGCTCGGCTTCGAGGACGGAGACGTGGTTGATCTTGGCGGGGCTTAGGGCGTTGGCCGCGAAGGTCAGGGGGTCCTCATTGAACTCGATGATGTCGATTTTCTCGCCGCGCAATTCGCGGATGATGGACTGCACGCGCATGCCCTTCATGCCCACGCAGGCGCCCACGCAGTCCACATCGGGGTCTTTGGAATACACCGCAACTTTGGTGCGCTCGCCGGCCTCGCGGGCGAGGGTGCGGATGACCACGGTGCCGTCATAGATTTCGGGAACTTCCATCTCGAACAGCCGCTGGACGAGCGCAGGGTCGGCGCGCGAAACGATCACCTGTGGCCCGCGCGCCGCGCGGTCTACCATGGTGATCACCGCACGCAAGCGGTCGCCGATCTGATAAGTCTCCAGACGCGACTGCTCCTTGCGGGGCAGCCGGGCCTCCGTCCGCCCCAGGTCAACGATGATGTCCGGGCCCTCGGTCCGCTTCACCGTGCAGTTCACCAGTTCGCCGACCCGCTGGCTGTACTCGGCGTAAACCGTATCGCGCTCAGCCTCCCGGACTTTCTGGAAGATCACCTGCTTCGCTGTCTGCGCGGCGATCCGGCCCAGAACGTCGGTCTTCATGGGGATGAGGACTTCCCCCTCGGGCAGAATCTCCGGGTTGAACTTGCGCGCCTCCTCGAGAGAAATCTCCAAGTTAGGGTCGGCGACTTCCTCGACCGCCTTCTTCACGGCGTGGACTTCCACCACGCCCGTGTCTCTGTTGAAATGCGAGCGGAGATCTTCGTTCGACTTGTAGTACTTCCGCGTCGCCACCAGAATGGCGTCTTCGACCGCGGAAATGATGATCTGCGGATCGATCCCCTTCTCGCGGCTCAACTGGTCAATCGTTTGGTACAGGAGACTGGTTGACACTATTTCTCCCCCGGTCTCGGGGTTCGAAGTCCGGTGTTCGGGGTCCGAGGAAGACCTCAGCCGATCTGCCTTTTCTCGAATCCCGAAACCCGAATCCCGGATCCCGGTCGTTTACAGTTCCACCACCAGCTTCGCTTTCGAAATATTCGAAAGCTCGAACTCGTTCACACCCGCCTCGCCCAGGTCCAGGCGCACCCGGCCGCCTTCGTACCCGGCGAGCTTGCCTTCGATAACTCGCTGAGCGCCGACGGGCTCGCGCAGAACCAGGCGCGCCCGCCGCCCGGCGAAATACGTGAAGTCGCTGGGCTTGATGAGCTGCCGGTTGAGCCCCGGCGAAGAAACTTCCAGCACGTAGCTCCAGGGGATCAGGTCCTCGACATCCAGAATCGCGCTCAACTGTTCGCTGACGAGCTGGCAGTCGGCGTGGGAAACTCCGTCGCGTTTGTCGATGTAAACCCTCAGAAGCTGGTTGGACCGGCCACCCTTCAGCTCCAGATCAAATAGGATCAAACCCTCCGAGGTCACGACCCGCTCGGCGATCTCACGGATTTTCTCCACGTCAACAGCCATGCCCGGAAAACACGCCTCCACCCTGCTCCCCGACGACGAGCCGCCAAGCTCGCGCCAAACACCACAAACAAAAAAGTGGGCTTTCGCCCACGATATGCGTTCGCCAAGTAAATTATAGAACTCCGCACCCCCAAATGCAAGCTGAACGATTACGTGCTGGGGCTCCGTTGGGCCCGGTTAACTCGGCAGGAAGCGTGCCGGGAAGAACGCCCCCTGTTCCCAGCAGCGAGCTCGCGGGGGTGGGACAATGATCCGCCCAATGCCCTGGGGCATCTAGGGGGAGAGAAACTGCGCAGCGAACCGGCATTACTTCACCCCGGCATCCGGACTTTGGAGTCGTGACTCCCCGCCAATGCTCAGGCTTGCGCCGTCCTGCACCACGCCGACACCGTAGGTAGGAGCATCGCGGCGTAGCCGACAGCGTTCATCGCGCCGCGGAGTTGCCCGGGAATGCTCCCGGCATCGAATTCGCCAGGAGCAGCGATACCGTATTCGATGGCCTTCGGCAGCAGGCTGACAAACGAGTCGGCGACCAATTCATACAGCGGTGATTCGTCCTGGCTATCCATGACCGCCTCAAAACGCATATTGGGGTGGGGCAAACCTGCCGAGGCAAAGACCTTGTGGAGGCGCGGTCCCAAATCAATCTGCACGCCGGATCGCCGCAGCGTTTCCACGATGCAACTCACGATTCGCTTTGTAGGACTATCCGGCCCCTGTGGGGGCATCAGCCAGGGTTCCATGAACGCAACAATCCCGCCGGGCCGCAAATGATTTGCGACCTTGGCGAGAGCTGTGGCGGGATCTGCCTGGTACAACAAGACCGAACGTCCAACGACTGCATCAGGCGGGGCATCGGGCACATACTGCGAAAACTCGGAGAGCACGAACAGGATATTGCGGAAGCGGCCGGCGCACATTCGCTCCTCCGCGAACTTGACTGCCCCGGCGTCCTGCTCCAACCCAATCACGTTGCCCGTCGGACCTACCATCTCGGACAGTAACATGCAGACGTCCCCCACGCCCGAGCCGACATCGAGCACGCGCATCCCGGGTCGAATGCCGGCATCTTGAAACACTCGCCGCGTCATCGGCTTGAGAAACTCGGCCTGACGAATCAGCCGAGCATACTCATGCTTCGATCCGCCCAATGCATATTCACTGTGTATGGTGTTCACATACCCTCCGCTGAGCTGCCAGGATTAAGGCTGACGAACCCCTCGGCAGCCTGCACACTGCATCCATCGCGCGCATGCCGCAGCGCTGCCATCCTTTATTATACCATAATTCCATAATATTGTCAACGTTCAATCGCGGGATGTCGGCAACGGCCCAAAATCGGATGCGGCGAACTTCGTCTCCCAATCACCCGCAAGCTTAGCTTGCTCATCGGATGGCTGAAGTTCAGGAAGAACCGGCCCCGCCGAGCATGGCTGCTGAGGAGCCCCCTTGGGGAAGGTCGAGCGGGCCCCCGGGATCAGCGCCCGTTCGAGACTCGGACGGAAACACGGTCGATGGCTGGATTACCCCCGTTCCGGGACTGAGGGATTTGCGCTAAGATGCACGCCCGCAAGCGCCGGGGAGACAGCACGGCAATGTCTCCAGTGACCGAAACTCGGAGGCCTCAATGGATTCTTTCCCGAAGGACAGGTTGTTGGCGTTCAAACCCCAGCACTCATATTTCGTCGGCATCGATTCGGACGGCTGTGTGTTCGACACGATGGAGATCAAGCACAAGGAATGCTTCATTCCTAACATCATCAAATACTGGCAGTTGCAGGCCATTTCGAAGTTTGCCCGCGCCGCCGCGGAGTTCGTTAACCTCTACTCCAAGTGGCGTGGTATCAATCGTTTCCCTGCCCTAACCAAGACATTTGAGCTGCTCCGGGACTGGCCAGAGCCCATACGACGGGGAGTGAAGATCCCCGCCGTCCCGACGCTGCACGCCTGGATCGATTCCGGAGTGGCCCTCGGCAATCCGACACTGAAGGCCGAGGTGCAGAAGACTGGCGACCCGATCCTGAAACGGACCCTGGAATGGAGTGAAGCTGTCAACCGCGCCATCGCCGACTGGGTCGAAGGTGTGCCGCCGTTCCCATTCTTCCGCGAAAGTGTCGAGAAGCTGGCAAGAAAGGCTGACATCATCTGCGTCTCCGCCACCCCCGGCGAAGCGCTGGAGCGAGAATGGCAGGAGCACGATATCGCCCGCTACGCCGCCGTCATCGCCGGGCAGGAGATGGGGAGCAAGAAGGAACACCTCAAGCTCGCAGCGGGTGGCAAATACTTGAAAAACCACGTCTTAATGATAGGGGATGCCCCCGGTGACCTTGCCGCCGCGCGCGCCAATGGCGCACTCTTCTACCCCATCAATCCCGGGCACGAAGACGCGTCCTGGGAGCGCTTTTTGCACGAAGGCGCCGACCGGTTCTTCAACGGTACTTACGCAGACGACTACGAAGCCTCACTCATCGCAGAATTCGACAAACTGCTACCCGAAAAGCCGCCTTGGAAATAGGGGGCAGATGTTATGAAGACGACAAACCCGCAAATCTCAAGGGGCTTCAGATCCCGACCTAGCTGAGATGCGGGCTTTGGAGCGCTAAATGCTAGACAAAAGGTAGGAGTTTTCGGCGGAGGCGGACAAATTGTCACCTCAGAGTCCGCTCGTTCTGCCGCTCCTTGAGGCTGGCATGAATAAGCAAGCAGTAGTCGAAGATTTGCAGGAACTGGTTACGCTGTTCTTCCTGACCGCCGGTCCAGCGCTGGGCGCTGCCATCGCCGTGGCTTGGCTGGTCGGCTTGGGGCTGGGGCTTTTCGCGGTGGTCACGCGTTAACTGCACCAACCATCAAGCCGGGAAGCTCCTTTTGGGGGCTTCTTTCTTCTGGCTTCTGACTTCCGGCTTCTGACTCCCCTTCCCACTCGGCATGCTATTCGACTACTGTCAGTGCATAAGTGTTTTCGCTCAGCACGTGCTCTCCTTGCTTCAATCGCAGCACAAGTTCGTAGGGGCCCGGAGCGATGTCGGTAGGCAGCTTGAAGCCAAGCCAGCCGATCTCCGCAACGGAGTCGGCCGGAATCACGGCCAGTTCATTTCGTGACCCCACCAGCGCGTCCTGACCGTTTCCGCGCAGCCACGCCTCACAAATGACTCCCTCAAGCGCGCGATGCTCATCGTTCACAACCCAGAGGCTGGCGCTCGCTTCCCCACCGGCAACGTCCGCGGGCAGATTTTTGCCTTTGCTCCAGACGGTCTTCTCCAGGTCCGCGCCGACGAGCACCGGCTGATAGGCACGCTGCACCGCGAAGTAGCCCGGCTTGGGCCGGCGCGCATAACTCACCACCGACCACGTCACCGACGGCCAGCAATCGCCGAACAAGAACTGAAAGAAGGAACCGACCTTCTTGTACTTCGCTCGGCGGTAATGCTCGATGGCGAATTTCAGCAGGTCTGCCTGGTATTTCTGCGAATTCGCCACAAACTCCGCCCAATTCGATCCCATCGGCACCTTGGCCACGTGGAAGGTCTGCTCGTACTGGAAATCGTGGTAGGCCATCTTCTGCCAATCGGGCGGCCAGGCATCGCCGAACATCTCGCGCGTCTCCGGGAGCGAGGGCAGCGCCTGGGCGCCCAGCTCGGAGATGATCGGCCCGCCAGGCGTCGACAGGTAGTTGTGATAGTCGCCCGAGTACCAGCCCTCATAGTGGTGCTCGGCAAAGACTGAGGTCGGCCGCACGGGCCGCGAGGAATCTTCCTGCGCACCGACGCGCGCCAGGAGCGGGTCGAGGACGTTAACGTTGTACTCTGTCGACTCGTTCTGGCAAACCCAGGTGATGATGGAGGGGTGATTGTAGAACTGCCGGATCATGTCGCGCAGTTGTTGGGCCGCCTCGGTCATGAACTCCTGTATGTGGGTGTAATCCCACTGCAACGGAAAGTCCTGCCAGGCGACAATGCCGGCGCGGTCGAGGGCGTCGTAAAGCTCCTGGCGGTTGACATGCACGCAGACCCGCACGCCGTTGATGTGAGCTTCGCGCAACAGCTTGATGTCTTGTGCAATCTTCTCCGGCGCGTATTGGGAAAGCCACAGCTCGGGAACGATGTTGGTGCCGCGGATGAAGAAACGGACGCCGTTCAGCCGCCAATCGCCGGTTTTCTCATCGAGTTCGATCGAGCGAACGCCGAAGGGAATATCGCGTGCGTAGACCCGGGTGCCTTCCGCCCTGAGGTCCAGCTTGCAGGTGTAGAGGAACGGCTCGCCGAGGTCCCACGTCCACCACAGCCGCGGCCGCTCCATAGGGAGGAGGAGCACGACAGTCGCCTCAGTGGTGGTCATGTCCAGGGCTGCCGTCGCCCGCGCGCCGCCCGCCTCCGCATTGAGGAGGTACTTGCCGGGCCGCGCCGCGTGGACCTCGGCGGTCACAAACACGTTGGCATCGAGGCCGGAATCGTCGCTCTTCCCTGTCGCCAGTTTGCGCTCGTGCAAGACCGGCTGGATTTTGACGTTCCCGAGCCATGCCACCCGGCGTAGCTCCAGGTCCACATCGTTCCAAATTCCCGCTGAGGTGCCGTCCTGGCCGGTCGCCTTGTAAACGTTGCCCGGCTTGCAGTCCCAGTGCGAGAAAACACCCTTGATCATCCGTTTGTGGTCGGGCCAGACGGTCCCAGGCTCTTCGAGCGGCGCATCAACGGTAACGGCGAGGTGATTGCGCCCGCGCTTGAGGAATGGGGTTACATCGTACTCGAACGCCTGGAAGTAGCCCTCATGGCTGCCCACTGGCATCTCGTTGAGCACAACCTCCGTGAAATAGTCCACGCCGTGAAAGATCAGAAATACGCGATCACCAGTGCCAAGCTTCTCGGCGAAATCAAAATCCCGCTCGAAACGAACTCGTCCGTTGAAATTGGGCAGTCCGCTCAGATGCCAGTTCGACGGCACCGCCATTCTGCCGGGCGCAGGCAGGTTCGATTTATCTTCGGCGATTGCGCCGCCGGGCTTCAGCGTCGTGCGAGCCAGCGGCGCGTAATCCCACGTGCCGTTGAGCGACCAGCGTTTCGGATAGCCATTGGATTGCCCTGCGGCGGTGGACACGGCAGTCAGAAAGACGATGACCCAGGTCAGGCGGCGATACATGGCGAAGACTCCTTGGCACGTCAGGGGACGGGTCGAGAGGGCACATCCTACCAGAACGATGCCGGTTCGGCTGAGCGTTTGTAGTATGGCGAGTGGCGGCAAGCGGCTTCAGGCGGTTTGGCGGGCCAGGTTCGCTTGGCGGAGCGCCGACTGGATCATCAGAAACTCGCCGACGTTTTCCATCGTCAACATCCCCACCAACTGTCCATTATGGACGACGGGGAGCGAGCGGCAATTGCACTCGCGCAAGCGGCCGAGCGCGCTTTCCAGCATGTCGTGAGAGTCCGCCGTCGGGACGTCACGCTGCATGGCATCGCGGACGAGCGCCCCGGTCCCGCCCTGCGCGAGAGCGCGCATCAGATCCTCGCGCCTCAGGACCCCCAGCACGTGGTCGCCGAAAACCACCGGGAAATCCTGCTGCCAGCCGGCCAGGATGTGGTTGATGGCGGTCGAAAGCGTGTCGTCGGGTCCGAGCGCGCGGAAGTCCGTGAGCATGACGCGCGCCACGGGAATCCCGCCCAGGGAGCTCTTCATCTGGACCATGGCCGCTTCTTGCTCGGCGCCCATCCAAACGAAAAGCGCAATGAAGACCAGGAAGGGATTGGTGAACAGGCCGACGAAGCCGAACACGAAGGCCATCATTTGTCCGATTCGCGCCGCAATCTGCGTGGCGCGCGTGTATTCCAGGCGCGTGGCCAGCAGGCCGCGCAGCACGCGGCCCCCGTCCATAGGAAAGGCGGGAAGCAGATTGAACGCCACCAGCCAGATGTTGACCACCATCAGCTTGTTGAGGAAGTTGCCGCCCACCCACTCCAGATTCTTGAGATCGGGCCGCGCGCCGGCCGCAGTCAGCAGTCCGTACAGCGCGACGGCAATCACCACATTCACCGCCGGCCCGGCGGCCGCCACCCAGAGTTCCTGCCGCGGATCCTCCGGCATGCGCTCGAGTCGCGCCAAGCCGCCGATGGGCAACAAAGTAATATCCCGCGTTTTGATGCCGAACTTGCGTGCCGTGAGCGCGTGCCCGAATTCGTGCAGCACGACGCAGGCAAAAATGGCCAGGATGAAAACCACCCCGGCCAAAGCCGTGGCGAGATTGTGACCCTCGTGCCAATGCGTGTAGAGGATAAACAGAATCAGCAGCCAGAACGTGGCGTGGATGTAAACGCCGATCCCCGCAAACTCTCCGATTTTCCAGGACCAACGCATCGTAAGCTCCTGGCGTCCCCCGATGGCGCGCCTCAAACCCGCCAACTCCACGTTAGCACTGCGAGCCGCAGACTCGCAAGGCGCACGCCATGCCGCGGATTCTGTGCTAAATTGCCTCTCGCCAATCACGCGCCGACGAACGTGACAGTTTGTCGGGAGGGGGCCTGCCGTGGAAATCCGCAAACAAGACGTGCTGGACTATCACCGCCTGGGACGCAGCGGCAAAATCGAAGTGGTGTCGAGCAAGCCCTGCCGGACGCAGTGGGAACTGAGCCTGGCCTACACTCCGGGCGTCGCCGAGCCGTGCCTGGAGATCAAGCGCGACCCCAGTCTGGCCTTCGAATATACAGCGCGCGGAAATCTGGTCGCCGTGGTTACCAACGGCACCAGGGTTCTCGGCCTCGGCAACATCGGGCCGCTCGCCGGCAAACCGGTGATGGAAGGCAAGGCCGTCCTGTTCAAACGCTTCGCGGACATTGATGTTTTCGATCTGGAAATCAAGGCCGACGACCCGGAAGAGGTCATCAAATTCTGCCAGCACATCGAGCCCACTTTCGGCGCGATCAACCTGGAAGACATCAAGGCCCCGGACTGCTTCTATATCGAAGAGACCTTGCGGAAGACGCTCAGCATTCCCGTTTTCCACGACGACCAGCACGGCACGGCGATCATCAGCGGGGCGGCGCTGCTCAATGCGTTGGAGGTTGCCGGCAAAAAGATTGACCAGGTCCGCATCGCGTTCAGCGGTGCGGGCGCGGCGGGCATCGCTACGGCGGAGCATTTCATCCGCCTGGGCGCGCGGCGCGAGAACATCACCATGTGCGACGTCTTCGGGGTCATCTACGAGGGGCGCACCGAGGGGCTGAATCCCTACAACGCGCGCTTCGCTATGAAGACCGGCAAGCGCACGCTGGCGGAAGCCATGAAGGGCGCGGATGTCTTCGTGGGGCTTTCGGTGGGCGGGTGCGTCACGCAGGAGATGGTGCGTTCCATGGCCGACCGCCCCATCGTCTTTGCCCTGGCGAATCCCGACCCCGAAATCTCCTATCCCGATGCGCGCGAGGCGCGGGCCGACGCCATCATCGCCACGGGGCGCTCGGACTATCCCAACCAGGTTAACAACCTTCTCGGCTTCCCGTTCATTTTTCGCGGAGCGCTCGATGTTCGCGCCCGCGCCATCAACGAAGCCATGGAAATCGCCGCCACCCGGGCGTTGGCGGCGCTCGCCAAGCAGGACGTGCCGAACTCGGTCATGCGCGCCTATGGCGGCGCACGCCTGCACTTCGGTCCCGAGTACATCATCCCCAAGCCTTTCGATTCGCGCGTGC